>JAXESA010000249.1:0-3428 GCA_034116205.1 Ruminococcus sp.
CTAAAGGCTCTTGGTAAAGAGAATATTGATAATAATGTCATAGTTAAGCTAACTAAAGCGTTAACCGATGATGAAAAGAAAAATATGCTGAATGAAGCCAAAAGCACAACATCGTGGATTTACGAATATATAAAGTCCATTGCAAGGAGTAGCGAAAATGAATAATATTGCAAGAATAAACAGTAATGACCGAAAAGCATTGTTTCAGAATACAGCCGCAAAAATGGGTTTGACCGAGGCTATTGTTGAAAAAGACTATTGGGTATGCTTTATGCTTGACTATTTATTTCATCGTTGCAAGTGGAAAAATAGCATTGCTTTCAAAGGCGGTACGAGCTTATCAAAAGCTTATGGTCTTATAGAACGATTTTCCGAAGATATTGATTTGATTCTCGACTGGCGAGTTTTAGGATATGAAAAGGACGAACCTTGGGAAAACAGAAGCAATACAAAGCAGGATTTGTTTAATAAAGAAGCAAACAGGCGGACGGAAGTTTTTCTGAAAGATACCTTTATGCCGAGTATTGCAAAAGATTTGAGCAAAGAAACGACAGCACCCTTTGAATGTTACATAGATGAAACAGATCCTCAGACAGTTGTGTTTGCATATCAGAGAGATTTCAGTGATACAGCAATATTGCCTGTTATCAGACTTGAAATCGGAGCTTTAGCGGCATGGACTCCTGCCGAAATCAGAGAAATCACACCTTATGCAGCTATTAAATATCCAAGATTATTCAGCCAGCCGACAACAGAAATTCTGACAGTTTTGCCGGAAAGAACATTCTGGGAAAAGGTAACCATTTTACATAGAGAAGCGAACAGACCGGAGGGAAAACCCTTTCCAGCGAGATATTCAAGACATTATTATGACTTGTACTGTATGATGAACTCACCTGTAAAGAATGTGGCATTGAATAATACTGAACTACTCAAAAAGGTGGTTGAATTCAAAGAAAAGTTTTATCGTTGCCCGTGGGCAAAATACGAAGATGCAAAAATCGGAACAATAAAATTAATGCCACCGGAAAGAAATATGCAGGCTCTGAAGGACGACTATGGGCATATGCAGAATATGATATTTGGGAATAAGCCTGAATTTCAAGAAATAATGGCAAGTATGCAAAAACTTGAGTATGAAATGAACTTACTTTGACAATATAAGATTAAAATATTCGGCTAATTTATTGTATTTCTTTAAATTAGCCGTAATTTTATTGCCTATTATTTAGCTACGGATACAATAAAAGTATAAAAATTATACTCATCAGTTGGGAGTATGGAATATATCAGCCGTCATATGAAAAACCGAATTTTGGAAATGTGCAGGTCTTACTCTGCTATATTCACAAGTAGTTTACAAAATTTTAAAAATAAGAAATGTTTTTGTAAAAATTGTTAAAAAAACAAAAAGAAAGTGGTAATATTTTTCTATAATGTTTCCAATTTTATTAACTTTTTATATTTAATGCCATTGTGCTATTTAATTTTTGAGGAGGATTTTTATACGCTTTCTTTTCTTAAGTGATGGGGAGTATTTTATTAAATATCAATTTAGAACTGCTTCTAAGACTAATTCTACTGTATTTTCTTCTTGAGAGTATAAAATTTAGGCAAAAATTATGGTGCAAACTTGGTGCAGTTTTGGTGCAGTTTGGTGCAAATGAGAGGTGAAAATGGTGCAATTTGAAGGATATTTGAAAATATACTGAACATGCTTGAAAACTCAAAAATGGCTTTGTGATGCGGTTTTTGGGGTATAAAAAGAAGGCTCAAGTTCATACGAACTGAGCCTCTTTTGGTGCGGGTGACAGGACTTGAACCTGCACATCGGTTGACACTAGAACCTAAATCTAGCGCGTCTGCCAATTCCGCCACACCCGCATATCTAATTTTCAAGTGCAAGTGATATTATACACAACAATTTAGTTTTTGTCAACAAAAAAGATAAAATTTATGAAGAATATATGGCAAGGCTTTTTTAGCCATTTTATTGCAATTATTTTTCAAATATGTATAATATTTAATAGCATTTTATATGTGAAAATTGTTTTATAGTGGAGAAAAAATGAGAGAATCTAATAAAGTTCAGATGTCGGAGTCAATCCCTGTGGGGATTTTACTTGCTCTTTCCGGTGGATTTATGGACGCATATTCCTATATGTGTAGGGGAGAGGTTTTTGCAAATGCTCAGACGGGTAATCTTATGCTTATGGGTATAAGCATTTCTAAGGGCGATTTTCGGGTAGCAATGAGTTATTTTTGTCCCGTATTTGCCTTTGTTGCCGGAATATTTATTGCCAATGTATTGCGTCATTATTTTATCAATTATCGCAAAATTTGTTGGAAACAGTTTTGTACAATAGCCGAGGCAGTGTTCCTATTTGGTACGTCATTTGTGTCACAGGAGCTTAACCTTCTTTCTAACAGTATGATTTCCTTTGCCTGTGGTGTGCAGGTTCAGGCTTTTAGAAAAATCAGCGGGAACAATATCGCCACAACAATGTGTATCGGTAACCTACGGTCGGCAATTTGTGCAATAAGCGACTCCTTGCTTTTAAGTGACAAGAGTATGGTGAAAAAGGGATGTTTCTACCTTATGATAATCGGTGTGTTTGTTGTTGGTGCTGTGTTTGGAAATCTGTGTGTTGATGTATTTTCTGAAAAGGCAATTATAATAAGCGCTTTTCTTGTTTTTGTATCTTTCCTTTTGATGTTTTTGGAAAAGGATGATAGAAAAGAAAAGAGTAAAGTGGAGAGCCTTGCATAGATGTAATTTAAGGACTGCCCTTTGGCAGTCCTTTTGGTTTGCATTAATAATTATAATTCTCCCTTAGAAGTTTAATTTCCTCTGCGTAGCCGTCAATATCGTTGGGGGTTTCCAGGAAGAATGGCAGGTCTTTTAGGTCTTTATGGTTGATTATCTTTACCATTCCTTCAAGTCCTATTGCTCCCTTGCCGATTTTTTCGTGTCTGTCCTTGTGGCATCCAAGATAATTTTTGCTGTCGTTCATATGGATTGCTTTTAGCCTGTCTATGCCGATAATTTTATCAAATTCTTCAAGTACCTCTTCAAGGTTATCCTTGATGTCATATCCTCCGTCAAAAACATGGCAGGTGTCAAGGCAAATTCCTATTTTTTCATCAAGGTCAACTCCGTCAATAATGCTCCTTAGCTCTTCAAAGGTTTTGCCTACTTCACTGCCTTTTCCCGCCATAGTTTCAAGTAAAACCGTTGTGGTCATTTCGGGGAAAAGTACTGTGTTAAGCTGTTTTGTGATAAGCTCAATGCCCTTTTCAGCTCCTTGTCCCACATGACTGCCCGGGTGAAAATTGTACAGATTATTTGGTAAATACTCCATTCTCTTAAGGTCGTCAGCCATAGTTTCAAGGGCAAATTCCCTTGTCCTTTCGGTGGCAGAGCAGGG
>JAXESA010000250.1:0-10250 GCA_034116205.1 Ruminococcus sp.
TAAATTCCATTGTGGACTTTGGCACAGAGCTTTTTGAGGGGAAAATAGGACATCTCCCTGTTGTAACCTGGACAAGCAGAAAGCACCTGCCATTTCAGAAAATTCATTCAGTTCGCCTTGCAGAGTACAATTACAGCAAAAGAAGCGAAAAGCAGCAACAGTTTTTTAATTCAAAAAATCATTTCTATGCCCACCAAATGGACTTTGCAAAAATTCCGGGCGAGCCTGTTGCCTACTGGCTTGGTGACAGCTTTATAAAGGCATTTGAGCAGGGCAGAACCCTTGGGGACTTATCCATTGTGCGAAACGGTATGAAAACAGGCGACAACAAAAGGTTTCTCCGCCTTTGGTGGGAGGTTGACGGTGACTCTGTAAACTATACTGCAAAAAGTGCAACAGACGCCCTGAACAGCGGTTGCAGATATTTCCCCTACAACAAAGGGGGAGAGTACAGAAAGTGGTACGGCAACAACGACTACCTTGTGGATTGGCACAACAACGGTGAGGTAGTTATGGGTATGGCAAAGTCTGATGGCCGACACACACAGGATTATAATGAGGAACTAAAGTTTTTACCACTTATAACTTGGTCGCTTATTACTGTAAAGCCTGCCTTTAGATTTAAAGAAAATGCCCTGTCCGATATTGCAGGAATGTCAATTTACACAGGTGAGGACAAACTGTATTACTACTTAGGCTTTTGCAATTCTGTAATTGCAACGGAGATGATAAAGCTACTTGCACCAACAATGAACTGTCAGGTGGGAGATATTGCAAGGCTCCCTATACTTCATTCAAGAAGTATGGAGGAGGAAGTGAACACCCTTGTAAAGGAGAACATTCGCCTATCAAAAGAGGATTGGGATTCCTTTGAAAAATCATGGGATTTTAAAACTCACCCATTTATTATGTATAAGAGCGAGGGAGAAGATAAAATCCAAAACGCCTTTGAAAAGTGGGAAGAAATTGCCCAAAATAGGTTTGAAAAGCTAAAAGCAAATGAAGAAAGGCTCAACAGGATTTTTCTTGATATTTATGAGGTGACAAGGGGATTTGACCCATGTGTTGATGATAAGGATATAACAGTCAGTAGGGCTGATAAGGTGCGTGATGTGAAGTCCTTTATCTCCTTTGGTGTGGGATGTATTTTAGGAAGATATAGCCTTAACAAAGATGGTGTTGTCTATTCCGGTAGTGATTGGGATATTCGCAATTATGGGGATTTTCCCCCTGTTGATGATGGTGTTGTCCTTGTTTCTGACAATGAGGACGCAAAGGATGACCTTGTATATCACTTTGGTAATTTTGTAAAATATTCTTTTGGAGAAAAATACTTTGAAGAAAATTGGCTATATATTGCATCTGCCCTTGACGAAAAAGGCAAAACTCCAACAGAAAAAATAAGAAACTATTTCTTTAGCACATTTTATAAGGAGCATCTTTCCCGGTACAAGGTTGGTGTTTCGGGCAAAAGACCGATTTACTGGATGTTTAACAGCGGAGGAAAAAAGTCCTTTAAGGCACTTGTTTATATGCACAGGTGGAACTACACCACAGTTGAAAACATAAGAAAAAATCTCCTTAGCAAAGAGATAAAGTACTACAAGGATAAAATTACAGAGTTAGAAGATAATATTTCCCTTGATAACAAGGATGAATACAGTGTAATGATGAAACTCCGTGACGACTTGTTAAGCAGATATGAGGAAATTCAAAGCTTTGATAAAAGTCTTGCAAAGCTTGAGGGAAACACCTTTGACCTTAATGATGGAATTATACATAACCACCAAAGGGTACAAACAACAGCTGATGGCGAAGTTCTGAAAATACTTGAAAAGATATAGAAGTTTGCCTTTTTGCAATTAATAGGATATAATCATAAAAGATTAAGAAAAGAGGATATATTTATGGAGCGTTGGGATATTTACGATAAAAACAAGCAAAGAACAGGCAGAACAATGGAGCGAAACAACTGGATTTTAAAGGATGACGAATACCACCTTACAGTCCTTGGTGTTGTTTGTAGAAATGACGGAAAGTTCCTAATTACCAAGAGGGCAGAGGACAAGGCTTGGGCTCCCGGCTGGTGGGAGGTTTCCGGCGGTGCCGCAATGGCAGGGGAGGATTCCATTGACGCTGTCCGCAGAGAGGTTATGGAAGAAACAGGACTTGATGTTACAAAGGGAAAAGAGGAGTACCTCTTTACATACCACAGGGAAAACCCCGGCGAGGGCGACAACTACTTTGTAGATGTGTACCGCTTTACCCTTGACTTTACCGAGGAAGATGTCCACAATCAGGAGAGGGAAACAACTGACTTTATGCTTGCAACAAAACAGCAGATAGAAGAATTTGCAAAAGAGGGAATTTTCCTCCACTATGACAGCATCAAAAAGGCCTTTGACATTTGATTAATAAAACAAAAACGACCGAGTAATCTTTGCGATTGCTCGGTCGTTGCTTTTAATAAGAGGGCATATTATTTATACATATTATATATCCCACCCAAACAGATTGTGAAGTATTGAATTTAGAGAATAGTCTGCCCCATAGGTGCTTGTGTACCATTCCTTTGCATAAAAGAACGCTACCACCAGCAGGGAGATGATAATAAGGAATATGAGGATTTTTCTGAATATGTGATGGGGTTTTTCTTCTACAACCTTGTTGTATCCGTCGTTATATTCCTCCCTTTCTCTGTTGTCATATTCGTCCAAAAAGTTTTCTCGCTCTGTTCTTCTTGCAGGTGGTTTAATTGCTTCTCGTTCATCAAAGTTGTGGGTTTTAACCTTGTACTTTGCTTCGGTTGCTATAATAATTTTTTCAAGGGCTTTGTTAAGCTCATTTCCGTTCATATCCTCAATGAACAAAACTTCAGTTTCACCGTATCTACCGCTGTAAAAAGCAAGCTGTTTAACAGGAAATGCGCTTGCTGTGTCGCTAAACTCACTGTTTATCTCAGTAAGCAGATAGTAAACCAAGGACTTTGCTACCTTTTCATAGGGAAAGCCATGTCCCATATCGGCTCTCAGGTCAACTATTGTGTTGTCGATAATCATATCGCAGTCAACCTCGCCGATTAAATATTCTCCAAAACCAAACTGTGGATTAAGAATAATTTGACTGGTGGGTTTTATTACGCTTGGTATAAACGCTCTTCGGAATTTCATTGCAAGTTCTAGGATTTCCTTGACTTCATCGTCAGATGCAGGCTGAAAGAATTGACCTACATCGGATGGAACAGCACCTCTGCGGTAGCATATATCCAACTTTGCAAAAAACCAACAATGCTGAACTATATTTTCGGAGCTGTCCTCGCCGGTGTCGATGTAGTCGGTAACACGCATCACACCGTAGTCGTACCGTTCCTTTAACTCGTCATAATATTCTCCACTAATCCTCCACTTTAGGTTTTCAATGCTTCGTGAGGCAACACTGTTCTCAAAAGGATCACAGCTTATGTCATTGCTGTATGCAGATACAAGAATTTTGGCTATGTAGCGAAAGGCAAGTTCAATCAAAGTGGATGACATATCGCTTTTTGTGTTTGCAGGAACACAGAGATTGTAACCTTTAGAAAAAGCTTCCTTGCCCGATATGGTAGTAAACAACCTTTTTTCAGGGATAATTCCGTCAACTGCTGACATTATCATTTCGTCCACAGGGCTTGTACCTCTTAAATATGAATCAAGTGTCATTTTATCACCCTTTCATCTGTTGTCATTATTATAGTGCAATTTATAATAAAAAGCAAATATATTCTTTTTGAGAATTATTAAGGAGCCACCGATTAAAGATTAATTGTGGAAACTAACATAGTTATGAATTCATAGTATATACAGGAGGTGAATTTATGACGCCTTGCGAAATTACAGCGGCGGTGACTGCTGTTGCAAATTTTATATCCTGTAATTTTACAAATGATCAAATTGATTTGCTGGGTGCAATTTTCACTCAGCTTGGAGATACACTTGCTACAATTTCGGCACAAAACGCTTTATGCAAAACAGTACTAGAAATGAATGATAATAATGATTCTTCAGGATAAAACCTTGTAATGATTTGAATAATATACTCTAATAGGAAAGAATTCTTATAATTGAACTATTAATTATTTGCCGATAATACCACAAATTTCGTGTTGTTTCAAGTTGAATTACATTGACAAAAAACGCTGAATCCTTTTGGACTCAGCGTTTTGTACTGTAAAAAAGTCTATTTAATTATACATATCCTATAATGGAAGAAATCAGGATTACAACCATAAACACAGGGGATACATACTTAACCATAACGTTGTAAAGCTTTTTGCCCTTGAATGGACCTGAAAGGCGAATTTCCTCCTCCACTGTCTTTGGCTTAACAATATATCCAACAAAGATACAGGTGAGAAGTCCTGCTATTGGCATAAGGATGTTGTTGCTGATGTAGTCGAAGAAGTCAAGGAATGACATTCCAAAGAGTGTGATGTCGCTCCAAATTCCAAAGCCCAAGGAGGACGGAATTGCGATGAGGAAAGAAACAGCCAGAATCAGCAGACAGCCCGGTATTCTCTTGATGTTGAACTTGTCCATAATTACGGAGAGGATTGTTTCCATAAGGGAAACAGCCGATGTCAGCGCTGCAAGGAAAACGAGGATGAAGAACAAAGCGCCTACAATTTGTCCTCCTGCCATTGAGTTGAACACCTTTGGCAGCATAACAAACATAAGTGTCGGGCCTTTTTCCAGCATATTTGGGTCGCCGTTTGAAAAGGCGAACACAGCCGGAATAATCATAACGCCTGCCATAAATGCAATGGCTGTGTCGAAAAATTCAATCTGTCTTACCGACTTTTCAAGGTTGTCCTTTTTGCTCATATATGAACCGTAGGTTATCATAATGCCCATTGCAAGTGACATTGAGTAGAAAAGCTGACCCATAGCCGCAACAACGGTTTTGATTGAAAACTCCTCAAAATTCGGCTTGATGTAGTAGATAAATCCGTCCCAAGCGCCATCAAGGGTCAAAGCGTAAATTCCGATGCCCAAGGTCATAACAACGAGAACAGGCATCAAAAACTTGCTCACCGTTTCAATACCCTTTTGAACACCGAACATAATGATAACGGCGGTGATTGCAATAAAGATTGCAAGGTAGAAGAGTGGCTCGCCTGTCTGTCCGATAAATCCGCCAAAGTATTCGTCAGAGGCGGCAGATGCACCGTTGCCTGAAACGAAAAGAGTGATAAACTTTGTTACCCATCCGCCGATTACGCTGTAATAGGGGAAGATGATGATTGGAATAATTGCAACAATGTAGCCGATAAATGAGCATTTTTTCTTCAACGCACCAAAGGCGTTAATACAGCTTTTGCCTGTTTTTCTGCCGATTGCAATTTCAGTTAGCATCAGAGAAAAACCAAAGGTCACAGCAAGGATTAAATATACCAGCAGAAAAATTCCGCCGCCGTACTTTGCCGCAAGATAAGGAAATCGCCACAGGTTGCCAAGTCCAACAGCCGAGCCGGCTGCAGCAAGGACAAAGCCGACTCTTGTGGAAAAACCGCTTTTTTTGTTCATAAATTACCCTCCAATAGTGAAATACTTTTGTATAAAACATTTATTGCTTTTCATTGTACCATAATTCTCTTTATAATACAAACATTTTTCGTGTAATAAACTTAAATATTTTTTTGATATGAACTATGAAGGTTTTTAGAGGTGGTTTTTGACATATTAGGGCTTTAAATATACCTCATACTGTAAAAAGTTGGATATGTTTGATGCTTTTTTGTTAAATATAAGTTAAAATATTGAAAATTGCTAGTAAATATGTTATGATATCTTGATGAAAAAAGGAGGGGAAATAATGCTTTTTTCAAGCACTGTATTTATATACCTGTTTTTACCTTGTACTTTGATTGGCTATTATCTTATTTTTAGAAAAAGCAGACAGCTACAAAATATTTTTCTCTTGTTTGTCAGTCTGTTTTTCTATGCTTGGGGTGAGCCAAAGTTTGTACTTGTAATGCTTTTATCTATAATTTGCAACTGGTTCTTTGGAATTTTGGTTGATAAAGCAAAGAAGAAAGAGAAAAAATCAATGATAAGGTTGGTTTTAGCCCTTACGGTGATTTTTAACCTTTCCATATTGTTCGTTTTCAAGTATCTCAACTTTACTGCCAATACCATTTGCAGTATTTTTGGTATAACAAGTTCAATTCCCAAAATAGCACTTCCAATAGGAATATCCTTCTTTACATTCCAGGCAATGTCCTATGTGCTTGATGTTTACAGAGAAAAGGGTGCTGTTCAAAAAAATATTTTGAATGTTGGACTTTATATATCCTTTTTTCCACAGCTTATAGCAGGTCCTATCGTAAGATATGAAACTGTTGCCGAGGAAATCAAAAACAGAAAAGAAACTTTGGACGACTTTTTTGATGGATTTGCAAGGTTTATCGTTGGTCTTGGCAAAAAGGTGCTACTTTCAAACACATTTGCTCTTCTTGCTGACCAAGCCTTTGACGGTTGTGCAAATGGAGATAATCTTTCGGTTGCATTTAGCTGGCTTGGTGCAATTGCCTATACATTGCAGATTTTCTTTGACTTTAGCGGTTACAGCGATATGGCAATAGGCCTTGGTAAAATGTTCGGTTTCCATTTCCTTGAAAACTTCAATTACCCATACATTTCCCTATCTGTATCAGAATTTTGGAGAAGATGGCACATATCCCTTGGCTCTTGGTTTAGAGATTATGTGTATATCCCACTTGGTGGCAACAGAGTTAGCAAATCACGAAACATATTTAATTTGTTTGTTGTTTGGGGTCTTACAGGTGTTTGGCACGGTGCAAACTGGACCTTTATTGTGTGGGGCCTTATGTACTTTGTACTGCTGACATTTGAAAAGCTTACAGGACTTGAAAAAAGAAAAAGTAAGCCTTTTATGGTATTCAGATGGTTCTACACAATGTTCTTTGTAATAATGGGTTGGGTTGTGTTCCGAAGCAATTCTCTAACTGATGCATTTGTGTATATGAAGTCTATGTTCGGACTTAACGGAAATGTGTTCAGCGATGGTATGTTTGTGGGAAGTCTGGAACAAAACGCCATTATGCTTATTATTGGTGTGATTGCTTGTACACCTCTGTTTGTCAAGGCAAAGGCAAAGATAAAGGAAAATGTTGTGTTGGATATTGCCCACTGTGGAGCGCTTATCGCCATGTTTGTTTTGTCTATTTGTTCCATTGTAAGTAGTTCCTACAACCCATTCATTTATTTTAATTTCTAATGAACTGATGATTTATTCAGCATTTTACCAAGTTTGAGGCATGATATGAAAAAGATTAACAAGAATATTTTCGTTTTTATTGTTGCGTTTTTACTGATTATACATGGTATGTTTTCAACAGACTACTTTAAGGCTATGAAAAATTCTGTAAAAGAATTAATTAGAAATCCAAAGGGTCATTCGGTGGGGGACAGGGTTGATGCCTTTATTTCAAAGGTGGATACCAGTTCTTCTAAAAAGCTAAAATACTACAATGAATGTATTGATCTTAATTCTGTATTATTAAAAGCGACAAACACCCGTGTTGTAAAGAAGACACAGGATACCGTTATAAAACTTGACGATGGAACACTTACAAAGGTTGCAGAAGAAGTTCCTGACAGTATTTTTGAAAAATGCTCCCAAAATGTTGCAAAGCTCCAAAAGGACTCCGATATACCACTATTGTATGTTGTTGCTCCCTTTAAGGGTGAGGGTGACGGAATCCCGGAAAATGCCCAGACATTTGCAAATAATAACTCCGACAGATTTTTGGCAATGTTAAGAGAAAAAGGTGTAAACACCCTTGATTTGCGTGAAAAGATGAAGGAGCAGGGCATTACATCTACTGAAATGTTCTTCAAGACTGACCATCACTGGGAACCAAAGGGAGGCTTTTGGGCAAATGGAGAAATTTGTAAAAAGTTGAACCGGGACTATGGTTTTGAATATAATAAAGACAGTATTAATATTGATAACTACAAAATCAAAACCTATAAAAACCGTGTTTTAGGTTCTCTTGGTAAAATGGTTGGCACATATTTTTCTGAGGGTGGTCTTGACGACTTTGATTTGATTACACCAAAGTTTAAGACAAACTTTACTGTTAGTTATCCTTTCAAAGAGCATATAACCAGCAAGGGTAAATTTGAGAACACCTTGATATTCAAGAAAAAAATGGATTTTAGCAAGGATAAATATGACATAAATCCATATGCCGCTTATTCCGGAGGCAACAATTCACTTCAAGTTATAGAGAATAAAATGGCAGATAAGGACGACGAAACAGTATTGTTTGTAAGGGATTCATTCTCATGTCCTGTAACTCCATATATGTCAATGTCCTGTAAAGAACTTCACGCAGTTGACTTGAGAAGTAATATTACAGGAACTAAGAGAATAAAGTCGGTGTCTAAGTATGCAAAGGAAATTGGTGCTGATTACATTGTAATTATGTACTATGCTGTTACTACTGAAATGTACTGCGACTTTGAACAATAATTTTATAATTAATTATTATAAAAACAAATTATAAAAAATTAAAATGCACGAAGAAAAAAATCTATTGCAAAAGCAGTAGATTTTTTCTTTATATGACTAAAAATCCACATTATTTTGCAATTTGTTGATAATAATCTTGCAAAAATACAAAAACAGGTGGGAAATATCCCCTTTTTTGTGGGTTGTCACAAAAAATCTGTTAAATTCTTGACAATTAATGATAAAAGGAAGATAATAATAACAATGTATATAGGAGTATTGGATGTTCATTTGTGCATCTGCTCTTTGTGAGTAATTTTATATTTAGAAGGAGGCGACATTATGGGCAATATTGCAGAGGAAATTCAAAAGGAAATGACCTGTGAGCCGGTCTTTGAAATTCCCATATTCGGGGGAATTAAGGTTTACGAATCTGTGGTTGTTACCTGGATTATTATGGCAGTATTCCTTGTGTTATGTCTTATTCTTGTGAGAAATCTTCGGGTTAAAAACCCTAGCAGAAAGCAGGTTTTCCTTGAGTTCTGCGTTGGCTGGCTGTATAAGTTTGTTGGCGGAATGATTGGAAAAGAGGGAGCAAAGTATGTTCCGTACCTTGTTTCGGTGCTGATTTACATCGGCTTTAGCAATATCATAGGCATATTCGGGTTTAAGTCCCCAACAAAGGATTTGGCGGTGACCATTGCCCTTGCAGTTATGAGCATTGTGCTGATTGAATGGGCATCTATTTCAAAGAAAAAGCCAAAAAAGTTCTTGAAAAGCTTTATGGAGCCAACCCCCATTATGCTCCCATTTAACATTTTGGAGCTTGGAATAAGACCGCTTTCACTTTGTATGCGACTTTTCGGTAATGTTCTTGGTGCATTTGTTGTTATGGCGCTTATTGAGTGTGTTGTTCCTGTGGTTGTTCCTGTTGCCTTCAGCCTGTACTTTGACTTTTTTGACGGTTTAATTCAAGCCTATGTTTTTGTGTTCCTCACTTCTCTATTTATAAAAGAGGGAATAGAAACGGATTAACTTTTAGTACAACAGAGTATTTTTTTAGTATCACTATTACATTAAGGAGTGTTTATTATGTTAACTTTGCTTGCTATTGGAGCAGGTATTGCAGTATTTACCGGCTTAGGTGCAGGTATCGGAATTGGATATGCCACATCAAAGGCAACAGAGGCAGTTGCCCGTCAGCCCGAGGCAGACGGTAAGGTGAGTAAGCTACTTCTCTTGGGTTCAGCACTTGCCGAGGCAACAGCTATCTACGGTTTTGTTGTAGGTCTTCTCATTATCCTTTTGCTTAAGGATTCTTCCTCAACCCCTGCATTGGCTGTTGGTGCCGGTGTATCTGTTCTCACAGGTGTGGGTGCCGGTGTTGGTATCGGTCTGGCAACTGCAAAGGCTTGTGAGTCCGTTGCAAAATGTCCCGAGGCAGACGGTAAGATTTCAAAGCTACTCCTACTTGGTTCGGCACTTGCCGAGGCAACAGCTATCTACGGTTTTGTTGTAGGACTTCTGATTATCCTCCTTTTACAGGATTCTGCAAGTCCGTTTATTCCATATATTTCAATCGGTGCCGGTGTTGCAGTTCTCACAGGTGTGGGCGCCGGTGTTGGTATCGGACTTGCTACTGCAAAGGCTTGTGAGGCGGTTTCAAGACAGCCTGATGCAGACGGTAAGATAAGTAAGCTACTTCTTCTTGGTTCAGCCCTTGCCGAGGCAACAGC
>JAXESA010000251.1:0-5362 GCA_034116205.1 Ruminococcus sp.
ATTTGTTGTCTATCGGCATATTTGATACCATACTACTGATAAGCAGTGCAATTTTAAAAATTCCGGCAATAAGCTATATCATCCAAAATTTATTGAATAAATCAAGTGATTTGACTGGTAGATTGGATATTTATACAAGAATTTTTATAATTATGAAAGACAGTCCGTTATGGGGAGTGGGACGTGATAATAATTACGCATATTCTTTACAATATGCTTTAGCCGGAAATGTACAGAATGGCCTACTTGACAGTATAGTATCATTTGGAATAATTGGTACAGCGTTTATGTTGGTGATATTGGTGTTGTCTATAAAAAAAGGCAAAAAAAGAGATAATCTTGCCTTTAAAGCATATCTTTTTGTATTTATAGTTCTATCAATGGTGGAAGTTACATTTAGACTATATTTCCTTGTTTTATTAGCAATGATTGCTTTTGGAAGCGAAAAAGTTAATCAAAAGTCGTTGCATCAGCATAACTTAGGAGTATTGAAATGAAATTAGTAACAGTAATTGTACCGGTATATAATGCTGAAAAATATTTGGAAGAATGTATCAAAAGTATTTTGAATCAGACATACCCAAAAATAGAAGTTGTGTTAATTGATGATGGCTCAACGGATTCAAGCAAAAATATTTGTGATTCTTACGCAAAGAATGATAACAGAGTGATTGTTGTACACAAACAAAATGAAGGGGTAAGTACAGCAAGAAATACGGGTTTGGAGATTGCAAAAGGTGAGTTGATTGCTTTTTGCGATGCTGATGATTGTTTTCATCCTAATCAAATTGAAAAAATGGTGGCAGAGTTAGAAAACAAAGAAGCTGATTTATGCATTTGTGGATATCACTCTTTTGAAAACACAGATAATGAGGATTTTTGCATTACGGCAGATAAGGGCAGTATATGGACTAAGGATGAAGCTATACATAATGTGTTATGCAATGATATGTGTAAAGGCTATTTGTGGAATAAACTGTTCTATAAGTCCATTATTGACGCTAAACCGAAGAATTATTTTGAAACAGATATTTCTATATTAGAGGATG
This sequence comes from Ruminococcus sp., assembly GCA_034116205.1. Taxonomy (GTDB): domain Bacteria; phylum Bacillota; class Clostridia; order Oscillospirales; family Acutalibacteraceae; genus Ruminococcoides. The sequence continues at coordinate 1,050 of JAXESA010000251.1, forward strand.
AGATATTTGTCTTACAATATTTGAGAAAAATTGATACTGCGTGTTTTATTTCTTCAGAATTTTACGGGTATAGGCAAACCTCCGGCAGTGCAGTACATCAGGGAATAACGGATAGGATGTACTCTATGTTATTGGGGTGGTCTAGGATTTATAAAATATTAAAAGAATTAGATTGTCCCAAAGAGGATATATTAACCATTACCATTCCATTGTCCCAGACCTGTTGCCTTTATTATAGAAAAACATTTGTCAAAAAAAATATAAATGGATTGTTCTGGAGAAAAGAAATACTAAAAATATTGTCAACAATCCCAAAGGAATATATAGAACGTAAAAACTGGCGTTTTAAGGATAGAGTAACATTTGTTATACTTAAGTTTTTTATTAAAACCGGTATGTTCAAAAGAGGGTAAGTATTCAAAGGTAGGATGACAAAGCCTTTGAATTATTAGGTGAAAGCTATTTTATTTTTTGGGGAATGGCCACCGTGTTTATTAGTAAAAGAGGAACAAAATAACTATGAAGAAGATTGGAATAGTCACATTATATTATAAGAATCACAATTATGGTGGATTACTTCAGGCTTATGCTTTATCTACATATCTTAATGATTGCGGTTACAAATCAGAACAGCTTTCTTGGGATTTTAACCACGTGTTTGACCCGTATGGGTTTCAGACTATTAAGAACAAGAGCTTGAAATCGAAAATTAAGTTAAGTATATATAATGTTTTATATTTATTTAATAAAAGAAATAAACAAAAGCGTGCTAAAGCGTTTGAAGAATTTGAGTCCATCGTACCTCATTCAAAAACAGTCTATACAGAAGATAACATCTCTGAGTCTGTAAAAGACTATGATGCCTTCATTGTGGGCAGTGACCAGGTGTGGAATATGGATTGGTACCACCCCGAGCATTTCCTTGACTTCGTTCCGGAAGAAATACCCAAAATATCCTATGCATCCAGTATGCCAAACACAAATTTGACTGAGGAGCAAAGGGAAATAGTGAAAAATTCACTTTCAAGATTTCAAGGAATCTCCGTGAGGGAGCAGGATTGTGCCAAAACCTTGTCTTCTAAAACAGGTCAGAATATAGAATGGACTCTTGATCCAACCCTTTTGCTTGACAGAAGTCAATGGGAAAGAATTGCCAAGCCTTATGATATAAAGGGAAAGTATATCTTTTGTTTCTTTATTGGAGCCAATAGCAATATGAGGGAGATTGCAAAGGAATTTTCTAAAAAAACGAAACTGCCTATTGTTTCATTTCCACATTTAAGTTATACAAATATTTCTGATTTCACATTTGGTGATGTGAGGATATTTGATGCCGGTCCTGACTCATTTATTTCAATAATAAAGAATGCAGAATATGTAATTACAGATAGTTTTCATGCCACAGTTTTTTCTAATATATTCAAAACTAAGTATTTTGTTTTTTCAAGAAAAGGGTCAGGGAAAATGGATTCCCGTGTTACCTCTCTTTTGGATATGTTTAATTCTTCTGAAAGATTTTGTCATAGTGAAAACCTAAATGTTGACTATATGATGAATATAAAGGACAAAGAGGTTGAGGGAATAAACGATAAATTTACCCAAATGCAGGAAAAGTCTAAAGAATTTTTGAAAAATAATTTAGGAAAATAGAATGGGTGTAAAGAATAGATAATCCCAATTATTGGAGGCAAATTAATGAAAATAGAGCGCACTAAAAATGCAAAGCGAAATATGATTTTTGGTACAGCACTAAAATTGTATCAGATATTGTTGCCGTTTTTGATGAGGACGGCTATGATTTACTGCCTCGGTGTTCAGTATCTTGGTCTAAACAGTTTGTTTACTTCAATTTTGCAAGTCCTTAATCTGGCTGAACTGGGAGTTGGCAGTGCAATGGTGTTCAGTATGTACAAACCCATTGCCGAGGATGATCATAAAACAATATGTGCACTTATCAATTTGTACAAGTGGTATTATCGCATAATCGGTGCAGTTGTATTGGTTGGAGGAGTACTGATTGTTCCTTTCATACCCAATTTGATTGAGGGTGATATACCGTCCGACATTAATGTGTATGTTCTCTATCTGCTCAACTTAGGAGCTACGGTGCTTACATACTGGTTGTTTGCATATAGAAACAGTATCTTACAGGGTTATCAGCGTAATGATGTTGTCAGCAAGGTTACTATCGCTACGGATACTGTAAAGTATGCTTTGCAAATCGGTGCATTATTTATTTTTCATAATTACTACTATTATGTAATTGCTATTTTGCTGACTCAGATATTTGCAAATATTTCTACTGCTATTGCCTCTAAGAAGTTGTATCCGCAATATGACCCAAAGGGAAAACTTCCTAAGGAAGAAGTAAAGAGAATTAATGGCAGAATTAGAGATTTGTTTACGGCAAAACTCGGCTATACAATAGTTAATTCTGCTGATACTATTGTAATTTCTTCTTTTATCGGACTGACAATGTTGGCAATATATCAGAATTACTATTTTATTATGACAGCAGTAATCGGAATTATAAATATTTTGTTGGGTGCTTGTACAGCAGGTATTGGAAACAGTTTAGTTACAGAGACATTAGATAAGAATTACAAAGATTTAAAAAAATTCTCCCTTATGGTAATCTGGGTGGTTGGTATATGCGTATGTTGTTTCCTAAATCTATATCAGCCATTTATGATATTGTGGATGGGAGAGGACAAACTTCTAAGTATGGGATGTGTTGTTCTTATGTGCATTTATTTTTATCTTTATAGTACAAACCATTTTATGTGTACATACAAGGATGCAGCAGGAATCTGGCATGAGGATAGATTCAGACCCCTTATAGCTTCACTTGTAAACCTAGCAATGAATTTATTGTTGGTAAACTATATAGGTATTTTTGCTATTATTCTTTCAACAGTCTTAAGTTATGTGTTTGTTACAACTCCGTGGCTGATTCATAATCTGTTTTCTGTTCTGTTTAAACGCTCCTGTAAAGAGTTCCTTGGTAAATTCCTTTACTATACCTTTGCTGTTGTGTTAGCTGCAGCCCTATCATATTTGTTATGCTTACCAACTCCCGAAAAAGGTATTTCAACTATACTAATCAGAGGTATTGTTTCTGTAATTATTCCTAATGTTGTTTTTCTTTTGCTTCTTGGAAGAGGCGAAGAATACAAAGGTTTTTTGGATATGGTGGATAAGCTTACAAAAAATAAGTTGGTAAAGATTACAAATAAATTGAGAGTGAGGACATAATTATGTATTCAAATTTAAAAAGTGTACAGTATTTAATTGCCGGTCTGAAAGCAAATGGTATATCAGATGTAGTAGTTTCTCCGGGCAACAGTCACAATGCTATTGTTCGTTCCCTTGATGAGGATAGTTTTTTTAAGACATATAATATCGTTGACGAGAGAAGTGCTGCTTTCTTTGCCTGTGGTTTAATTCAAGAGTTGAAAAAACCGGTAGCGATTTGTTGTACCTCAGGTACAGCAACAACAAATTATATGACAGGTGTCACTGAAGCCTTTAGACGAGAACTGCCTCTTGTTGTTATCACAGGTGATAAAAATCAATATTATCTTGCTCAGTATGAGGATCAAATGATTGACTCTGTGAGCATCTTTAAATCAATTACCAGATATGGTTGTGTTTTGCCTATTATTGAAAAAGCAAAGGATGAATGGTATTGCCAGAGAGTTTTGAATGAGGCATTTTTGGAACTAAATCACCACGGTGTTGGTCCTGTACATATTGATGTTCCTATTGAAGACGGAATGCTGGCTGTTGATGGGTCCTTTACAACTGATAGTTTGCCTGAGTTTCACAAAATCAGCAGATATGAATTAAGTGACAAAAACTTAGATTTATCAGAGCTGTTCCAAAGTATTCAGGGCAAAAAGATTTTTATAATGTGTGGACAGGATGACCATATTGAAGAAAAAGAAATTGAGTTAATTGAACAGATTTCAGAAAAGTACAACTGTATTTTTGCCACAGATAAACTCTCTAATCTACATTGCAAGGGAACTTTAGAGGTAGCTAAAGCTACAAAGAGAATGACCTCATTTATGGATATGCTATGCCCTGATGTTGTTATTTCTATTGCCGGAAATCCTATTATGGACTATAAGTTCCAACTTAAAAATGAGAATAAAAAAATTGATCATTGGATTGTTAACAAAGAGGGCAGAGTTGCAGATCCATTTAAGAAGTTATCAACTGTTTTTGAGGGTACTACGATTCAATTCTTAGAAAAAATGGCACAGTACGGTGACAACAGCAGTTCACATGATTATTTTGAAATATGGAAA
>JAXESA010000252.1:0-4516 GCA_034116205.1 Ruminococcus sp.
GATAAAAATAATGAATTAAAAGCAAACTTTTTTTGAAAGCTCGGGAGAAAGAAAAGTCGGTTTCCTCTTATTCTTTAATTTTTAGCCTTTTTAAAATGAGAAAAATCCAGTAAACATCTATATTTTCGGACATTTTAAAAGTTGTAAAAACAGGGGAGTTTTTTGAGGTTCTGTTTTTACAACTTTAAAGGGGGGTATTTTTACAACTTTTCAAGGTTATTTTTAAGGAAAATTCAGATGTATAAAGATAACAAAGATTCTATTTTGTAATTAATTTTATAACCTTTTTCAGGTGAAATACTTTAGTCAAATTCATATGGGGGATAGTAATAACCTGATTTATATATGTATTAAGATTCTGAAATATTGTATATTTATCCGTGATGAATTTCTATGTGATCATAAAAATTATTTATAGTATTCTATAAAATAAAACTGCTTGTAACTGATATGCCCCCAAAAGTTAGTCCGTAAAATTCTAACTTTCCGGGGGCATTTTGGTTGCAAAATTCAATTATCTTTTTTTCAATCTATTATAATATTCCGCCAGCTTTTCATCGCAGACTGCAAGGATATGTTTAACATCTTCGGCTGTTAATTTTTTAAAAACTATTGGGTTTATTTCGATGTAATTAACATCTTTACATCTTTTGAGGAAACGCATATCTGCAAAGCGTTTGAAGGGGTTGCTGAAAATATTTCTCTCCACATCCTTTTCGGTATATCCGCCCTTTTGGTAGATGCTGTTTGCTTTTTCTGCTACCAATCCTCTGGCTTTCCTGTCCTCATAGAAGTCTATGAAATAATTAACTATATCCACAATACGGACTTTTCCTGACTCGTCAATATGGTCGAAAATTGCCTTTAACAGAACAGGTTTATAGGAAAAGCTCATATCCATTTTCTCTATAAATTTCATAAACTTATCCTTGATATTTGATGAGGTAATTAAATCCCAACCATACTTATCTGCATACATTCTAACTGTGTCTTCACGATAATAATTGAAAAATCTCTTTTCACCGATTGGTACAGCCATATCAGGAACAATTTTTCCCTCTCGAACATATCTATCAACAGTTTCGGACTGAACATCAACCATTCTGATAAACTCAATCTGCGACATCATATCCTTTACTTCATTCTGCCAGTTAAACAGATTGATTGTTTCAAAATCATAAATGTTAATGGGTATATCAAGATATGCCTCCGGTTTTTCACCTTTACGGAGCATATCACTGTCAATATTCTTTTTATTATCAGGGGCAAGTACATATTCAAGTGGGTGATATTCTTCAATATTGAGAAGTCTGTGGATAGAGTAGGGCATATTAAACATATTCGCATTATCTACAAAGTCAAACACAAGCAGGTCTGTTTTGCCTGTACACTTTCTTGTACCTCTGCCAAGCTGTTGCATATAGATTGTCTTTGACATTGTTGGTCTTGCCATAAACAAAACCTCTGTTCGTGGACTGTCCCAACCCTCATTTAAAAGGTCACAGGCACAAAGTACATTTGTATCACCATTCTCGTAATCATTGAGAATTTTATCTCTAACCTGTTTCTTATCACGACCGGAAACAGACTCAGCATTTACACCCATTTCACGGAGAAGTTTTGCTATTTCCGTTGAATGATTAACACTTGCACAGAAGATAACAGTCTTTTTATCCTTAACATAATTTATATAGGTGTCAGCAATCAGCTTGTTTCTCTCCGGAATAAACAGTTTGCTTTCAAGGTCTTGTGAATTGTACTTGATACCGTTAATTCTAACATCGGATAAATCAATATCTGTCTTAATTCTAATACACCTAATGGGTGCAAGAATACCTCTTTTTACAGCGGTTTCCAAATCCATTTTGTGAGCGACATTTTGGAATAAAGCCAACATATCCTCACCGTCAGAACGCTCCGGTGTAGCTGATAATCCGAGTATGAATTTTGGGTTAAAGTAACTAAAAATTTTCTGATAAGTTTTAGCAGCTGCGTGGTGGCACTCGTCAACAATTATGTAATCAAATGAGTCTGTATTAAAATTAATAAGATGCTTTGACATTGTTTGGACTGTTGCAAAAACTACCTGTCCGTTGGAGTTTTTAACTTCACCTGTATATTTACTTCTCGTAGCCTCAGGCCATATCTTTTTAAATGTTTCCTCCGCTTGGTCTGCAAGTTTTAAAGCATTAACAAGGAATAATGTTCTGCCACCGACTTCCTTTGCGTCAGTTGTAGCGGTTACTGTTTTGCCGACTCCTGTTGCGTGATACAACAAAGCTATTGTTTCACCTTTTTCACGCATTTTTCTAAGGTTATCTATTGCTTCCTGTTGGTACTCACGAAGTTCAAAAGCCTGTCCTTCCTGTTGGGGAAGAAAGTCCTGAAATTCTTTAAAGAAAGGAGTTTCACCAAGGAAAGTTATCAACTCATCCTTAACCTTTTCAGGCTGTTTCAAAAGTTGATTGTATGCCCAGCGATATACTCTCCAGTCATTGAATACCATACTATTCTGCTTTAGCAAATCATCAAAATACTTGCTGTCAGAAACCTTTTTAGGATTGTGATATGTTTCCCCATCAATCTCAATGGCAATTTTCATATCTTGATTTTCAAGAGCAAAATCTATGTATCTGTGGTTGCCGTATATATCAACAAATGGATGTTGAATATATAAATTATTTGCCTTGTCCGGTCCGAATGCATCGCAGAATAATTCCACGAATAATTCTTCAGCCTTGCTGTTTACAGATGTCGCCTTTGTTATCATTTTAAGCCTCGTTTACAACTGTTTCAATCAACAAAATTTTCTCATCAAATCCGCCACGCTTTTCTGCTTTTTTAAGACGGACTTTTTCCAGTTCCTCAATAGAAGTACCCTTTGCCTTTGCTATGGCATAAATAACCTCTAACATATCTGCAAGTTCCTCAATGTTTTTGTCAGCCTGATATTCAGCACATTCTTCATTCAGCTTTTTATCAAGCATTTCTATGTATTCTTCGTCTGACAAGATACGAGTTGTGCAAGTGTTCCCACTATCCTCAATAATCTTTGGTATCTTATCACGAACTATTTTATTGTAAGTTTTTGTCATAAATAAACCCTCTTATAATAATTAAAATACAACTTGCATAATATTATAACATTTGTTACTATATATTTCAACAAATTATATATTATTATTTGAAAACTATTCAAACTTTTATTTATTTTCACTATAATTAAAGGTCAATCCCCATAATCATCAAAATAGTCCTCTGCATCCTCAAAGTCGTCGAAGTCATCGTAATGGTCGTCGTAGAAGTCCTCGGCGTCTGAGTAGTCTTTTGCGTTGTATTCGTCATAATCATTTGAATAACTTTTAACAGGTGTTTTATAGATGTTGTAATTTGAATATGTTGGTGGTGTGGTGGTGTAGGTTCTTGTAGTGTAGGTGTGGGTTGGGTAGTTACTGCGGTAACTTGATGTGTGTTTTCTCTTGTTGCAGGCTGAACCGATTAAACCTAAAATCAAAAAGACAGCAATTACAGCAATTATTTGTGCTGCACACCCGCCACTGCCTTTGCCGGTAGGCTTTGAGGAAATTTCGTTAAACAAATGCAAATCCATTAAATTATCAAAGCTATCCCTATGCCCATTGTTGTTCCAATCCATAGTTACCTCCATAAAAAAATCAGCCAAAATGAAATTTTCAACATACTTTTCTTAATCTTTATCAACATTATACTAAATTATTAGACCTATAAATGGGACTCTTGTTGTTATGGATTTAGCAATATTTAATTTTGTTGAAAGTGCCTATACATTGTTGTTTGCGTTTATGTAATATGCTAAATAATATAGTTTTCGTCACCTGAAATGTATCTTTTATAATCCACTTTTAGCAGCGTTCTGTCACCTACCTTTTCTGATGTACTAAATGCAATATGACCGATTATCCCCACATAGTTAATGGTAGAGTTTTCATTAATAGCCATTACGATGTCACATTCTCTTGCGGTGGGCTTTACTCCGTCACCAAAGGTAAAATCTGCACTTTCTGCATCCTTCAGAAAAATATTTGCAACGGTTTTGTCTGATAGATAGACATACACTCTGGAATTTTCTTTCAGTAAGTTTTTGATTGTTCTCTTCATAATAAAAAGTCCTTTCTTTGTTTTACCTAAAAAGAGGACAGAAAAAACACCCATCGTTACCGATAGGTGTGAAGATTATATTATTTCGCCCTATCGGTCAAGCTTTAGCACCTTGCATATAGCAGGTTGCTGTGCGGTCAACGAGCTTGTCTCTCACGCACTCTTTATAGGTTAATTTTATTGTAATAAACAAGAAGAATGTCTTGTTAACACTAAAAAATGCTATTCTTGTGCTTTTATCTAAATATTAAAAAATCTAAATTAGAAATTATTTAGGTTACTTAAACTAAAACGATTAAATTCAGAAACGGCTCATCTACAACAGTAGAAATTATTTAGGTTACTTAAACGATTCAACAACAGTGGAGGTAATTGTTAA
>JAXESA010000253.1:0-2967 GCA_034116205.1 Ruminococcus sp.
GCTGTCGTGACGCTTTCTCTCCTTTGCAAGGGAATCGGCTGTGTCACGGTGGAGCTTTTCAAGCTCTTTTGCGTGGCTATCGTTAACCTTGCGAAGCTCCTTCTCCTGGTCATCCTTGAGAACTTCAATCTTTGCGTCAAACAGTCTTTGCTGTTTTTCGTTGACCTTTTTAAGGGCTTCTTTATCATTTTCAAAGGACTTTTGCTGTTTAGCAAGTGCCTTTTGATGTTCATCATCTTTAGCACTCATCTTCCTTTGGAAGTCCTTATTCATAGAATCAATTTTATTTAAGTTTTCAGTATTGATTCTGTCAATTTCTGTCTTGTGAGCACTCTGTAAGCCCTGAACCTCTTGGTCATGCTTGGTGTTGATTATGTTGACCTCTGCAGTGTGCTTATCGTTTATGCTCTTGATTTCGTTATTATGATTGAGAACCATTTTGTCAATCTCGTTCTTGTGATTGGCATTAATGGTTGCAACTTCCTGTGCGTGGTGTTTGCGCTCATTTTCAATCTGATTATTAAGGCTTGTTATCTCTGAATTCAGGTTTGCAATCTGCTGTTTCTGGTCAGCAATAATGGCATCTCTTTCGGCAATATCTGCCTTTAACTTTTCGATGATACCATTGAGTCTTGCGATCTCGTTCTTAAGGGAGGCAATTTCTGCACGAAGCTGTTGCTCAAGTTCAAGGAGTCGCTTGATTTCGGCTCTTGCCTGTTCAAGCTCTTCTGTAAGTCTTGCAACCTCCGCTTTCAGCTCTTCAATTTCTCTCTTTTGCTCCTCAATAATTGCAAGGAGTCTTTCGATTTCTTCTTGGAGCTCCTTAATCCTATCCTCAAGAGCCATAATTTTCTGCTTGAGGGCTTCAATCTCATCATAAGCGGCATTCAGCTTATTGGTAAGCTCAACAATCTGCTGTTCACGGAGCTGTAGTGTCATATTAAGCTGTGCAACTGTTGCTTTCAGCTTGTGGATTTCGGCTTCTCTTTCACGAACCTCTTTTATTCTAAGGTTCATTTCCTCTTCACGAATTGCTCTGACTTTCTGTTCAAAAGCCTTTCGCATTTCGGCATCCGGGTCAGCAGCCTTTCGAGTTTCCTCGGCTACTTCTTCCAAATACTTTTCGTGAAGTGCCTGTTTAAGTCCGGGATTTTGAGCAATATCCATTACAAAGCGGTTATAACTCATCAATCCGTAGATTTCGTCCTTTATTTCCTTGCTCATTTCACCGTCAAATTCGTTCTTTTCAACAACGAATCCCGGCTTTTGATATTTTTCAAGGAAAGTCCAAAGCTGAACAGCCTCTTTAAAGTTAGGGTTTTTCTTTAGGAGGTTAGTCATTGTGAGGGGAGAACGAACTTCCTCACAACCTTTAAGCTCCTGCATAAGCTGGGAATTAAGTATGCCCTGGGTAATCTGACGAATTCTCGCAACACGGGCAAAGTCACTAAGATTTTCAATATCGTCATCTATATCAAATTTGTCAACCTCGTGGTTTTCATCACGGAAGTCAAAGCTAAATTCAATTTTTTGACCGTGATAGTCAATGTCACGGTGCATATGAGTTTCGTAAATGGAATCCTCCGGTGTTTCCTTCAGCTTTGCAAAACGGGAGGAGATAAATCTGGAAATATTGTTCAGCAGAGTGTGGAGCATCCTGTTTTCATAAATATTAAAGGTGTCCTCTCTTCTGACATTCAGCAGTTTGTCGGGAACAACATCACCGTGGTCGTCAATTTTCGCAATATAGTTTGCGTGGGATGCAAGATGCTTAACTGTGTCGGGGCTAACCTTCTTTATCTTCTGAACATTAACAATTTCCTCTTCCGTTTTGATAGTACGGCGCATTTCGTCAACAGCGTTCTGAATGTAAGGCAAAGCATATTCGATTGCCTCAACCCAGTCCATATCAATATATCTTGAGTAGGTTTCACCGTTGTGGTTATCCTCGCCGTTGTCTGCCCTGGACATACCATCCTTGTAATAATTAAAGGTGTAGTCGTCCTTTAGGGTTTCGTGCATTTCGTAGTATGCACGGTAAAGTTTATTCATTTTTTTGCCCATAGAATACACCTCATTTTTAAATTAATTATAAAGAAATATACAAAGATAAACGCAATAACGCCACCTCCCCCAAAAGGGAGAGGTGAGTATTATAATTATACCATCTTCTGCAATCTTCTCAGATAAGCCTTACTTTCTCCCATATTCTCGGCACCGTAAAGGTGATCCATATAGGCAACAAGACCGTCAATCTCGTCCCTGATGTATGAAAGGTTAAGGGATTCAAATTTTCTAAAGATTTTTCTTGCCAGTACATAATCAAGTCCGTCAATCTCTTTACCACCGCAGGCAACATAGCATGGTGTAAAGGATTGAATCTGGCGCATAATACGGTTACCGAAAGCTATTCTGAAATGCTCGATAACATAGTCATCAAGGAGATTAAGCTTATCAAGCAATTCCTGGGAAACAGGAGTCTGCTTTTTAGCATTTTCAAAGAGCTGTTCAAAGTAACGGTAATTCATTACAACCGGCTCGGTATCAGGAGCTGTAAATGGAGTTCCCTTGCTGTCAATATCAATAGGCATTGCACGGTCATAAACCTTATCTGCAATGGCGAATGTGGAGTCGTCGTTGTTGGCTGTGCCAAGGTACCACATATTTGGTGGGAGCTTAAAGTTACCCTGTTCAAAGTGCTTAGGATCGTCAGGCCATACATTTGGAACAATAGAGATCACCCATTCATCCTTATCTGGCATTTCAAGGATGGAAAGCATTTCAGCAAAGTAGTACTCAACTCGGGCGATGTTCATTTCGTCCAAAACAACTAAGTAAATATTCTCGTTATATGTATCTTCGTACATTGCACGAAGAAGCTCTGTTTCGTTAAATCTCTTTGTAAATTCGTTGAAGTAACCAAACAGCTCTGTTCTGTCTCTCCAAGATGGCTGAACAGGTGTGATA
>JAXESA010000254.1:0-5731 GCA_034116205.1 Ruminococcus sp.
AGGTGGCTCTGTTGTTATGGTTGGTTCTCTTGTTGCAGGATGTAAGGAGTCCCCCGGAGAAACAGAGATTTATCAGGGTAGGCAGTTCAAGGTTTACCGTGGTATGGGTTCACTTGCCGCTATGGCTAAAGGTTCCTCAGACAGATACTTCCAGGGCGGCAACAAAAAGCTTGTTCCGGAGGGTGTTGAAGGTCGTGTGCCTTACAAGGGACCTCTTGCCGATACAATCTTCCAAATGGTTGGCGGTATTCGTTCAGGTATGGGTTACACAGGCTGTGCAAATATTCCTGAGCTTCACGAAAAGGCGAAGTTCTGCAAGATTTCCGGAGCAGGACTTAAGGAGAGCCATCCTCACGATATTCAAATCACCAAGGAAGCTCCAAATTATAGCTTTAATATTTAATTAAAAAAACAGTGGCTGTCGCAATTTTAGTTTTTGCGACAGCCTTTTTTGACATCGGGTGCATATTATGGATAAAAATACTCTTTTACAAAGCATATACAAATATGTAAAAAGGGACTTTGACCGCCTGAACATCCCCTACACAAGGGATGTTCCCATTGTGATTAATTCACGGGCGAAAAGGCGACATAGTTGTTGTAAGAAAAAGGATGGGAAATTCATCATAGAAATATCTGAATTTGTCCTTGATTATCCTGTGGATGAAATTAAAAATGTAGTGGCACACGAAATCATCCACACCTGTTATGGGTGCTTTAATCACCAAAAAAGGTTTAAAACCTATGGAGAAAAGCTGAAAGCTTTGGGCTACAAGGTAACCACAACCTATAAGGGTGAGGAAAAAACTCCGGCAGAGCTTGACGCCCGATATATGGCGGTATGCCAAGGCTGTGGTGAAGTGATTTACAGAATAAGGCGTTCACCCCTGATTACTCACCCCCAAAAATACCGCTGTGCAAAATGTAGGGGTAAGTTCAAGGTGTACTCAATTAACAGTGAAAAAATATAAAAAAGGAAAAATATTAAAAATTCCATATTTCCTCTTGATTTTCGGCTATGTCATACAGCTCCCTGTCAATGGGGAGATTTTTAAAATAATATTTTTTGTCCTCGTCAGTTATTTTGCGAAGTACCCTGCATGGATTACCCACCGCAATTACATTGTCGGGAATATCTTTTGTTACTACACTTCCCGAACCGATAACCACATTACTTCCGATTGTTACACCGGGATTAATAACAGACTGTGCCCCAATCCATACATTGTCCCCTATGGTAACAGGTAGGCTGTATTCAATGCCTAAATTTCTTGGATAAGGATGGACAGGATGACCTGCTGTGTAAATGCCCACATATGGAGCACAAAAAACATTGTCACCGATTGTCACCTTTGCACCGTCAAGTATGGTAAGACCTGTGTTGGCATAGAAATTATCCCCAACATAGGTGTTTTTTCCATAGTCAAAGTATATTGGGCGTTCCATCCATACATTATCGGTACATCCACCAAGCATTTCCTTTAATGCTTTAACTCTGCCTTCAAAATCTTCGGGATCAAGGTTGTTAAAGTCAAACTGCCTTCTTTGATGAGCATTTCGTTCATCAAGCAATTCTCTTTCAAAGGTAAGGCAAGGTAACCCTTTTAACATTCTCTCTTTCATATTCATAGGAAAAACTCCTTATTTTTGGTTGGTGAATATTTGTAAAATTCTTTGTGTGTTTACTCAATTTCCTGCTCAATAATTTCGGAGTTTATTTCAAGTCCCCAACCATAGTACCAGGTGTTGTCAAACTGAATGTAATACTCTGTGGTTGGCATAAGGGTAGAATCGTCAATGTAGCCTTTCTTTGAGTAATTGGTGTATTTATATGATACATCAACCTTTGCAACTTTCTGAATATCAATTTCGGCATTGTAATAGCTCTTGATTTCAGCTTCCATTTTTACTGACTGTTCTTCTGTTACATCAGTAATTTCGCTGATTTCATATTCTGTGTCGCAGGTGTAGAAATTGCTCTTTACCATTTTTTCAAATTCCTTTTCACCGCCGAACTCACCATTTATATAGTAGTCAGGATATTTTTTCAGCTCATACTCCATATCGTTGGTTTTGTCAGCTTTAACTATATTTTCAATACAGCTGTTAATGCCTTCATAAAGCGGGTTGTCCTTGATTGTTGCGGAGCTTGGCTGGGTTGGATTATTATCATTATTATTACCGTCACACCCTGTAAAAAACAGGGAAAAAGTAAGTATTAAAGCGGTCAAAATAAGTGATGTTATTCTCTTTGTATTCATAACATACCTCCATTTTCTTTTATAATCATAATAACATAACAAAAAAATATTATCAATAAAATAAACTGAAAACCCCCACAGAATAGCATAGCCAAACTGTGGGGTAAAGTTCACTTAGAATTTATATAGAAAATCAAAACCTGAATCACAAAACAATCAAAGCTTAGCAGCTCCGATGATTCCTGCGTCATTACCAAGTGTTGCAGTGCAAAGTACAGTTTGCTTTTCGTTGTGCTTTGTAATTCTTTCCTTTTCAACAATAGCTCGCACAGGTGCAAGTAGATTTTCCCCCTGCCTACAAACACCACCGCCAATGCAGATGATGTCAGGCTGGAAGATGTTGATTACATTTACAATACCTGTTGCAAGGTAGCCGATGTACTCCTCAACAACGGCCTTACCTGTTGCGTCACCGGCAAGCATAGCGTCAAAAGGGGTTTTTCCTGTTACATTGTTCAGATCTCCTTCAACAGCCTTCAGCATATATGAAAATTCTGCCTTTTCATTTTTGATGGCTTCCTTTGTCATATTGATAAGTGCAGTTGCAGAGGCATATGATTCCCAGCATCCTTTTCTGCCACAGCCACATTCCTTTCCGTCCTTGACGATAACCATATGACCCAGCTCAGCACCGGCAAAGTTACTTCCGCTGTACAGCTTGCCATCGATGATAATTCCACCGCCAACGCCTGTTCCAAGGGTGATGGCAACAGCATTTTTGCAACCCTTTGCAGAGCCTGCCAGAAATTCACCCCAAGCTGCTGCATTTGCATCGTTTTCAATGCGAACCGGCTTGTTAAGACGCTCTTCCATCATTTTGCTTACTTCCCAGTTGTGGAACAAAAGATTTGGTGAAGTTTCAACAATCTTAGTTTCAGGGTTGACTGCGCCTGGAACACCGATTCCAATGTGGGAAATATCGTCCATCTTTAATTTTGCTTTTTTAACTGCCTCTTTTACTATGGCAGCCATTGAGTCGCAAACCTCGCTTTCAGGGCGTGGGATAGCAGTTTTGCATTCTGCTCTTGCGATAATGTTGTAATCCTTATCAACGACACCGGCAACAATGTTTGTGCCACCCAGGTCGATACCTACTGTATATTTACTCATGGGGAAACCTCCTCTTTTTTATAGAAAAATTATATCACGACACACATATATTTTCAATAAAAAGGAGGAATTTATAAAGAAAAAGAAAAAAATACTCAAAAATGACAAGTGAGTATTAATGAGTATTTAAGAGAAATAAAGAGATATAAAGAGATTGCACCATGTTAAATTAAAATATTTTAAAAAAGTGTTGACTTCTACTATTAAAGGTGATAAAATCATCCTTGCAATTAAAGAAAAAAGAAAAAGGAGGACAATTTTATGTCAACTTATATGGCTAAAAAGGGCGAAGTTGAACGCAAGTGGTATGTAATTGACGCTAAGGGAAAAACTCTTGGTAAGGTTGCTGCCGAGGCTGCTACTCTTTTAAGAGGTAAGCACAAGGTAACATTCACTCCACATGTGGACTGCGGCGACCATGTAATTATTGTAAATTGTAAAGATGTTGTATTAACAGGTAACAAACTCACTCAGAAGAAGTGGTACAGACACACAGGTTATATCGGACACCTTAAGGAAACACGCTATGACACACTCATGGCTACACGTCCGGAAAAGGCTGTTGAGCTTGCTGTTAAGGGTATGCTCCCTGACAATACACTTGGCAGAAACCAGATTTTAAGATTAAGACTTTTTGCCGGAGCAGAGCACAATCACATGGCTCAGGCTCCTGAAGCATATGAAATTTAAGGAAGGAGGCTACTATAATGTACGATAAGACACCATTTTTCTACGGAACAGGCAGAAGAAAATCCTCAGTAGCCCGTGTTAGACTATATCAGGGTACCGGAAAGATTACAATTAATGACAGAGATATTGACGATTATTTCGGTCTTGATACACTCAAGCTCATCGTTCGTCAGCCTCTTGAGCTTACAGAAACAGGAGAAAAGTTCGACATTGTTTGCCGTGTAACAGGCGGTGGCGTTACAGGCCAGGCCGGTGCTATCCGTCACGGTATTTCCCGTGCACTTCTCCAGTATGACAGCGAAAACCTCAGACCGGCTCTTAAGAAGGCAGGCTTCTTAACTCGTGACCCTCGTATGAAGGAAAGAAAGAAGTATGGTCTCAAGGCTGCTCGTCGTGCACCACAGTTCTCAAAGAGATAATTTTAATTATTTCCACACAAATTCACCCCAAAGGTTCGCCCTTTGGGGTTCGCTTTTGTTGATATAATTTTATATAGGATAAATCGCTTGTTGATTTTTTTACAAATGAAACCCCGATATACTGCCTCTTTCCATTGCGCCAAACAACTTTTGCTTTATGTCGGGGTATTTCTTTTGTAAAGAAGTTATATATTCCTTTATATTTTGCCTTTCTGTCACTCCGTCGGCAGGACAGGTGCTTTTTACAATGGGCAGTCCTTCCCTTATGTGGGCGTTTGTAACTTCATTTTCCCACAGGTAGAGCAAAGGTCTTATCAAGGTAATATCCTTCCTTGACAGATATGTGACAGGGCTGAAACAGCTCACCTTTCCTCCGTCAAAGAGGTTAAGCAAAAATGTTTCAATAGCATCGTCACCGTGGTGACCCAGGGCAACCTTGTTGCAACCGTTCTCCTTTGCGGTGTTGTGGATTATTCCTCTCCTCATTCTTGCACAAAGGGAGCAGGGGTTATTTTCTTTCCTTTCTTCAAAAATCACCTTGTACAAAGAGGTGTCCTTGATTATGTATTCAACATTAAGGCTTTGGCACAGCTTATCTATTTCTCCGTAATTTCCTTGTTGATTTAAAAAGTATGGGTCAACTGTTATTGCCTTTACTTCAAATTTTTTTGGGTAAAAATCCCTAAGCCTTGCCAAAGCAGACAGCAGTACCATACTGTCCTTACCACCGGAAACACCAACTGCTATAATGTCATTTTCTTCTATCATATTGTATCTATCGGTGCAGGCACGCACCTTTCCAAGTATCTTGTCCATAAGATTATTATATACTATTGAAAATAAAAAAGAAATAGGGTATAATGAAAACACTTTGAAAAAAATAGGTGATAAAATGAAAAAAATAGTGGCTATGATTGCTTCAATAATTATGGTAGCAGTTTTTGTTACAGGTTGCGGTGTGACACCTCAAACAACCCAAACGAAAGTTAAGCTTTCCTCAGAACTTAGTGCTTTGGAAAAGGGTATGCAGGACAAGGGCTTTATCCCTGACAACGAAAAAGAGGTTACAAAAACCGAGATGTCCCCTGTTAAACAGGAGGGTACAGACGGCAAAATGGGGGAATACGGTGGTTACCTTATCATCGGTGCAGTTGAGGGTGTTCGCTACTCCTTTAAGTATAACGAAAGCGATGTAAATCTTGAAATGTATCGCTTTGATACAAAAAAGCTTGACGAAACAGGCAAAAAGAC
>JAXESA010000255.1:0-10280 GCA_034116205.1 Ruminococcus sp.
CCTGAAACATTGTGGGGTCTGCCTGAAAGGAGCATCATTGATGGGTTTTCAACTTCAGTTAGCCCTTTGTCAGTCATTTGAAAAACACCGATTTCGTTGGTAGAACCGTATCTATTTTTTACTGCTCTTAAGATTCTGTAAGACATTTGCTTGTCGCCCTCAAAGTAGAGGACAGCGTCAACAATATGCTCCAAAACCTTAGGACCTGCAATAGAGCCTTCCTTGTTGACATGACCTACAACAATAATCGGAATATCCAAACCCTTTGCTGTGTGCATCAACAGGTTAGTACATTCCCTGACCTGTGTAACAGAGCCGGGTGATGAATTTAGTGCTGATAAATTCATTGTTTGAATTGAGTCAATCATAACAAGGTCGGGTTTTTCCGTCCTGATTTCCTCAACAATAACCTCAATATCAGTTTCGGTCATTATAAAAGTATTCTCGTTGTTTACACCAAGTCTTTCGGCACGGAGTTTTAGTTGTCGCCTTGATTCTTCTCCCGATACATAGAGAATTTTAAGTTCATTACCTAAGTTGTTGCAAATTTGAAGAAGTATTGTTGACTTGCCTATACCAGGGTCACCGCCCAAAAGCACAAGACTGCCCTTTACAATACCACCGCCAAGCACCCGGTCAAGCTCCTTTGAGCCTGTAAAATACCTCTGTTCGTCAGTAGTGTCAATACTGTTTATAGAAACAGGTCTTGTGTATGTTGAAACTCGTTTTGTTTTTTGAACAGTAGAAGAAGATTTATCAACAATTTCTTCATTCATAGTATTCCATTCGTTGCAGGACGGACATTTTCCGTACCATTTAGGCGACTCATAACCACATTCTGAACATATATAAACGCTTTTAATCTTTGCCATTGGTAACTCCTTTTGTTTTGCGATGAGTTTGTTATATAATCATTATACTATGATGATTATAGCATATAGTAATTAATATATCTATATAAAAATGCAGAATTAATTAAATGACTATTCTACATCTAATTTAACCTTTTATCTATCAATCTGTTCATTGCATTTTTAAATGTATCGCCATCTAACAAATACATTTGAAAATATACATAATTGTCTTTGTCCTTGAGGTCAACTACAATTTCTCTTGCTTTTTCTGATATCAGGGTTTTCCAGTTCTCCGATACTATATATTTGCCGTCTTTGGTGACCTCTATCTGCGGGTGATAAGGATATACAGTGCTGAATTTGCTTTCTCTGACAATATCTCCACTTAAAAAATTCTCTTTTTCCTCTTTGCTGTACAGTATGCTGTTTCCGTATTCAAATAGCGGAACAACATATTTTTTTCCGGCTTTGATTTTGAATAAGGGATCTAAACAGTAGCTGTTATCTTCTACTATAATTGTTTGACCGGTGACATCGTTGCCAAACCAAGTTTTATCAACACTGATTTCATAAACTACCGTTTCCATAATGTTATGGAGAACACCGTTGTCTTCAAATTTATCATCGCTGACATCATATTTGTATTTCTTAGAATAGATGTTTTTCACTGTTCCCTCAACTATCATACAGCAACCGTCTTCCTTTAAAAATTTCTCCTCAAATGCAGCCACACACAGTTCACTGTCACTTGATATGGAGATATCGTTGTCTTTTCCGTCTGCTAATATTAAATCTGAGTACTTTATGGGGGAATTATCAAAAGCTTTGGAGTTTGTATTTTCTGTTGCTTTTATTCCGTTTTGAGATAATGATGTATTTTCATTGTTTGGGACGAAAATATTGCTTAAGAATATAGCAATTACAGCAATACATAAACACGCAGCAATGGTTACCCACTTCACAAAACCCCGTTTTTTATTTGCTTTTATATTTTCTGCCTCTGCAATAAATTTATAATCTGCATTTCCCATAATATTCAGCAAATCATTTCCTTTCATATCCTATAATCCTCCTTCTCCAGGTAATTACGAAGTTCCTTGCGACATCTGAAAAGTATTGTTTTTACCTTACTTTCGGAAAAATTAAACTGTTTTGCTATTTGGTTAATTGAATCAAAATACCAATATCGTCTCATAAAAACTTTTCTTTTATCACTTTCTAAGCCTGACAGAAAACTGTTGATAGAATCCTGCAATAATATTTGATTAATTTGTTCATCAACGCAGTCAGAGTCAGGAATACATTCCTCCATTTCAGCGGTCAGCTCCAGTATTTTTCCCTTTCTTTTCAAACTGTTTTGTTTGCGACAGCAATTCAGAGAAATGTTTCTTATTATCCTTGCTAAAAAAGGATATAGATAGTCCCAAGGCTTGTGAGGTGGAATTAGATTCCACGCTTCAACATATGTATCATTCACACATTCCTCTGCAGTCTGCATATCTTCCACAATATTTTGTGACAGCATTTGAAGTCTGTAACCGTATTTATCCCTTGTCTGTTTAATTGCATTTTCGTCACGGTTTAAGTACATTTCTACTATCGTTTTATCTTCCAAAGCCTAAACCTCCTTTTTATTAAATCAGTGCCTTCACTATAATAAGCACTATTCAATCCCTGTTGGTTGCACTATTATTTATATTTTTCATTAATTTTACAGAAATGTAAATACCTTTTGTATATTTAATTTGATTTTGATGAGTAGGGGATTTTATTATAAGGACAGAAATGTTGATTTTTAGAACCTAACAGGCAAAAAACAATGCCCGTCAGAGAAATTAATCTCTAACGGGAGAGTTTCACATATTGCTAATTTATTAAATTTCAGTATTTAGCAACCCTAAAAAAACGCAGTAGGAAAACTTTTTTTGATATTCTTTATCGCACAAGAGCTTAATTTCTTCGCTGTTTGACAGAAACCCGCACTCAACTATTACAGCAGGGATTTTTGCGTTGTCCAGTAGGAAAATACTGCCGTTTGTAGGTTTGCTGAGTCTTTGATTTTCCGGCTGTAAGTACTTTTTTACAGTATCGGTTATGTTGTCTGCCAAAACTTTGCTTGACTGTGTTTGAGTTGAGTAAAACACCTGTGTACCCTTGCAGGAATCGGCTGGGAAAATATTTTGATGGATACTGATTGCCACATTTTGTATGTGGGAGTTGTAAATATCTAACCGCCTATGCATATCGGATTTTTTTCTTCCCGAAATAGTTTCAATAGATTTATCTGCTAAATCGGAATTATCCTCCCTTGTCATAACGATTTTGTAACCATTAAGGGAAAGTATGTCCTTCAGCTTTTCTGTGAATTGCAAATTTATATCACTTTCCACTACTCCGCTTGAGCTGACAGCACCTCCGTCCTCTCCTCCGTGTCCTGCATCAAGCACAATAATGTTATCACTGCTTTCATCCTCTAAATTCGACACATCAACAGAATTTTGTTCGTTTACAAGTGCCATAACTACAAAGCAAGCAGTAATTACTGTAATCATTACAATAATATGTTTTTTCCTTTTCATAGCATCTACCTCATAACTTTATATGCTGTGAAAAGTTTTTTATTATTACTATATAGGAAAAATTATTGTGATGTAGGCGGAGCCTCTGTTATCTCATTTGAAACTGCAACAGTGCTTGGCATTGTAATTGTATCGTAAGTTGTGGTTGAGCTTTCAAAAACAGTGCCGTCAGTTGGCTGAGTTGATGAGCTTCCATCTTCTTCCCTAACCGCCTCATCATTTGTAGCAAAAGGATAAACCTTTTTTAGCTTGTCATTATTCTTAATTACAGGATGGGTTGCTTTTGTTGGGGCAGGTTTCTTTGGCTTTTCCTTCTTTTCAGGCATAATGATAGAAGGAATTGCCTTAATAACCCTTGCCACAGTTTCCCTTACTGCACCAACGCTCAGAGATGACAGTGCAAAAACAAGGATTGCAACAAGCACAATAAATGTTTTGCCCTTTTTAGTTTTGCACATTTTTAGATAAGGATGCTTTTCTTCCTCAAGCAAAGCCTTCATATTCTTTTCAAATTTATCAGATGTTTCAAAAGGAGGTTCATCAGAGACATCTTTAAATTCATCATCGACGCTTTGCTGTAGGATATTTTTCAGTTTGTCGTTGTTGTTATTATCCATTATCAATTCCTCCTTTCAACATATCTCGGAGAATTTGCTTGCCACGGTATAGCTGTTTTCTTACAGTTTCTTCTTTCCTGCTGAAAAGCGAAGCTATTTGTCTTGTACTCATTTCATACAGAAAATACATTGTAAGTACATCTTTGTAAATATCATCCATACCGCCTATTACCTTTTTTATATTATCAACTTCATCTTTCTCACATATATTTTTAACAAAATCGTCACTTATACTTTCATTATCAAGTGTATCATCAAAGGGCATGTCAATAATGTTTTTATTTTTATTTAAGATATTTAGAGCCGTATTTTTAGATGCTTTAAGGCAATAGTTTCTGCTGTCATTTGAATCAACCTCCTTGATTTTTTTCATATTTTTTGCAATACCAATAAAAGCTGTATGTACTGCGTCTTCAGAGTCGTATTGGTCGTGTAGCACAGAATAGGCTACGTTAAGCATTTGATTTTTGTATTTAAGATAAAGCAATTCAAACTTTGTTTTATCTTTGTCTTCCTTTATAAAGGTCTGATAAAGAATAATCATACTTTCCCCTTGTAAATTTCTATACAATAATATATATCATTAACATTATATCATAAATATCAAAAACAAAAAGTTTTTTCTTAAAATTCTACAAAATATATTATATTCTTCTTTAATTCCTCTTACTCTATATACAACAATGGAATGACGAAAAATAGGACAAAGTTTTTATAAAATTATTTTTGAGAAAAACTCACACAGTTTTAATATCATTTCATACATTATAGTGACTATGTATTAAAGGTGATTGTATGTCACAGAATATAAACCTTAGTAATGCAGAAATAAACAAGGACTATGTGGTAACTGAAATTAAAAGTAACAAAGAAAGACTTAGAAACTTTGGGATATATGTTGGAGCACCTATTATACCTCTGTATAAAAGTATGGGTAAAAATATTTGTGCATACAAAACAAACTACGGAATTTTTGCCATTAGAAACGAAACTGCAAGGAGCATAAGCGTTCAAAATGAGTGATGATAAAAGGGTGATTTTGATAGGAAACCCCAATGTGGGAAAAAGCTCCATATTCAACAAAATCACAGGAGAAAAACAGCACACAGGCAACTGGACAGGAAAAACCGTTGACAGCGTAGAATCCACTTTAGCCAATGACAGGTCGGTGACTGTTGTTGATTTGCCGGGAATTTACACCTTAGCCGCCGCAAGTGCAGAGGAAGTTTACAGCAAAAACTACCTAACTTTCCACAAAAACTCCTTTGTAATTGTTGTTGTGGACGCTAACTGTATTTGCAAAAGCTTAACCCTTATTGAAGAAACAAAGAATCTTGCAAACAACATAATAATATGTGTGAACCAGTACAAAAGTGCAGTTAAGTCCGGTATAAAAATCAACCTGAAAAAGATGAAAGAAATTCTGGGAGTGCCTGTAATCACCGCTGAGGCAACGGATAAAAAGGGTTGTGAAGAAATAGAAAGTGCAATAGATTTTAACATAAATAACGAGATTATTTGTCCACCGATTGCACATAAACCAATAGACAGAGCTTTGTTTAATTGTCAGGTTGTTTCCGAATGTGACAACACTATGCAAAAACGACTTGATAAAATTTTTACATCAAAAATTACGGGAATACCAATAATGATACTGCTGTTGGCAGTTGTTTTGTACATCACAATTATCGGCGCAAATTACCCCAGTGAGCTGTTAAGCGGAATGTTTTCAAAGGTAGGCATATGGCTTTGTGATATGCTAAATGGCTTAGGTTGTCCTAATATAATAACCTCTTTCATATGTGACGGAGTATATAGGACGGTGACATGGGTAGTTTCTGTTATGCTTCCCCCAATGGCTATCTTCTTCCCTATTTTTGCCCTGCTTGAAAATTTCGGGTATCTTCCCCGTGTAGCCTTCAACCTGGATAATGTTTTCAGAAAGGCAAATTGCAGTGGAAAACAGGCACTTACAATGTGTATGGGGTTCGGATGTAATGCCTGTGGTGTAACGGAATGTAGGATTATTCCAAATAAACAACAAAGACTGAACGCAGTAGTTACTAACAACTTTATACCCTGTAACGGAAGATTTCCTACATTAATTGCAGTTATAACAATTTTTATGGCGTCCTCCTTTGGCTCATATACTCGCTCAGTAATATCAGCTTTAATACTTACAGCCTTTATAATTTTAAGCATTTTAATTTCTATGGGTATTTCACTATTGTTGTCAAAAACTATACTTAAAAATGACGATAAAGAGCTTGTGATGGAAATGCCAAGGTTTAAAAAGCCAAAAATTTTAAGGACAATATATGATTCAATTAAAAACAGAGCTGTGTTTGTACTTTTGAGAGCGCTTGTGGTGGCGTTACCTGCCGGTGCAGTAATATGGTTATGTGCCAATGCTACAATAAACAATGAAAGCATATTATCTTATATAGTTAGTATCTTTCAGCCTGTGGGAGAAATTTTCGGACTTGACGGAGAAATAATCATCGGCTTGTTGCTGGGTTTTCCTGCAAATGAGATTGTTATACCTATCATCCTAATGGCATACAGCGGAAGCAGTACACTTGTTGATTACAACAGTATAAATGAGCTTGGTGCTTTGCTCATAAGTAACGGATGGACTATAAAGACTGCAATTTGTATGATAATAATTGTGCTTATGCACTTCCCTTGCTCTACAACCTGTCTTACAATATATAAAGAAACAAAAAGTATTAAGTGGACTTTAATTTCTATCGTTTTGCCCACTTTGGTAGGACTGCTACTGTGCTTTTTAGTAAATCTAATATTATAGCAACTACTGATTCATATAAAAAAATTACATCCCTGAAAACATAGTTTTGTTTACAGGGATGTTTTTTTAATTATCGTACCTAGAACGAAGCTTTTGAAGAGCCTTTTTTTCAATTCTTGAAACATAAGACCGTGAAATATCCATAAGTGCAGAAACCTCTCTCTGTGTAAGCGGTTTTTCTCCGTCAAGACCATATCTTAGATTAATGATTTCCTTTTCTCTCTTAGTTAATGTTTCGTCTATATATTTATCAATTTTTTGGAGATTCATCTTCTTATCAAGGTTGTCAATAAAGTTGTCGTCAACCGAAAGCAAATCCATAAGTTTTAAAGCGTTTCCGTCCTTATCGGTATCAATAGCGTCCTCAAGTGATACATTTTGTGATGTTTTCCTTTGATTTCTGAAGTGCATAAGAATCTCATTTTCAATACAACGGGAGGCATAACTGCTCAACTTCACCTTTTTATCAACATCAAATGTATTTATTGCTTTGATAAGTCCTATCGTTCCTATGGAAACAAGGTCGTCTTGGTCTGTGTTGACAGCATAGTATTTTTTAATTATGTGAGCAACCAACCTAAGATTATGCTCAACAAGCTTATTTCGTGCCTTAATATCACCATTCTTTGCCTTGATTAAGTATTCCCTTTCCTCCTCTTCGCTAAGTGGTTTTGGAAAAGTTCCATTACCGCAAACATGAAGTATGAAGGTGAAAATGTACTGACCTAGATAGTTAATAAACTCAAACAAAATGACACCTCTATTAGATTTATCTGAATAAAATCAGAAATATATTGGTACATTATATTCTCCGGATTTTCAGTTTTGCCAGTCCAAATAAAAAAGCACACGCAAAAGCGTGTGCAATCCATTATAAAAATTATACATTACCAAATTCAGTTAGTTCAAGGTCTTTGTTGTGTTCCAAAGCCCAGTCTATGCTCCATTCCGAGGTAAATAGAAGTAGGTGATTACCCTTTAAGTCCTGAATTCTTTTGGTATCAGATGCAAGGTCAAGTGACTTAACATCAACACTTTCATCATTCTTTATCCACCTGATAAAGCGGAAAGGCAGATTCTCCATAATAATGTCAACATTGTATTCGTTGTTTAGTCTGTGCTTTAGAACATCAAACTGAAGGACACCCACAACGCCAACAATTACTTCCTCCATACCGGCATCAAGCTCTTGGAAAATCTGAATTGCACCCTCCTGTGCAATCTGATTTGTACCCTTTATGAACTGCTTACGCTTCATTGTGTCCTTTTGACGGACAAGGCAGAAATGTTCCGGAGCAAAGGTTGGAATACCTTTAAAGGTGAATTTGTGTGACGGTGTGCAAACTGTGTCGCCAATGGAGAAAATACCCGGGTCAAAAACACCGATTATGTCACCTGCGTATGCCTCGCTTACAATCTCTCTTTCTTGTGCCATAATCTGCTGTGGCTGGGAAAGTTTTATCTTTTTGTTGCCCTGCATATGGAATACTTCCATATCCTTATCAAATTTTCCTGAGCAAATTCTCATAAAGGCAATTCTATCCCTGTGATTCTTATTCATATTTGCCTGAATTTTAAAGACAAATGCAGAAAAATCGTCCTTGGTAGGTTCAATCAATCCGTCGTTGGATTCTCTTGGTAAAGGTGGAGTCGTAAGATTTAAAAATTCTTCAAGGAATGGCTCAACTCCAAAGTTTGTAAGTGCAGAACCAAAGAATACAGGTGTAAGCTCTCCCCTACGAACAGCGTCAAGGTCAAACTCATCTCCGGCTCCGTCCAGTAATTCAACATCATCAAGGAGGATGTCCTTTTGACCGTATGCCAAGTGGCTGTCAAGCTGTGGATCGTCTAAGGAAAATTCCTCTTTCAAAACCTCTTTTTGACCGTTATTTGCTGTAAAGGCAAGGACTTTCTTTGACTTTCTGTCATACACGCCCTTAAATTCCTTACCTGAGCCAATAGGCCAGTTAATAGGACAAGTATTTATGCCCAAAACATTTTCTATGTCCTCAAGCAAATCGTATGGACTTTTGGAATCCCTGTCCATCTTGTTGATAAAGGTAATAATAGGAATGTGACGCATAACGCAAACCTTAAACAGCTTTATGGTCTGGTTTTCAACACCCTTACTTCCGTCAATCACCATTACAGCACAGTCAGCCGCCATAAGTGTACGGTATGTGTCCTCGGAAAAGTCCTGATGTCCCGGTGTATCAAGAATATTGATGCAGTAGCCCTTGTACTTAAACTGCATAACAGAAGATGTAACAGAGATACCCCTCTGCTTTTCTATTTCCATCCAGTCGGAAACAGCGTGTTTTGCAGTCTTTTTACCCTTAACAGAGCCTGCAAGGTTAATTGCACCTCCGTAAAGGAGCAGTTTTTCGGTAAGTGTTGTTTTACCTGCGTCAGGGTGGGAGATAATTGCAAATGTTCTTCGTTTATTGATTTCGCTAACTATATCGCTCATTCTTCCTCCAAAATACTTGACTTATTTCCAAATGTATATTTTACTATTATTATAAAATTTAGTCAATGATTTTGGAGTAATTATGAAAAAAATCGGTTTATATATTCACATACCATTTTGCAAAAGTAAATGTCCCTACTGTGACTTTTTCAGTGTAAGACAAAGTGATGAAGAAATGGACAGATATGTAAAGGGTGTAATTAATTCTTTTAAAGAATATTATAATGATGATATTATCCTTGATACAATATACTTCGGCGGAGGTACACCAAGTGTTTTGGGTTCAGAAAGACTTGCAAATATTTTAGGGGCAATAAAAGACAATTTTGCTGTAGATAAAAATGCCGAGGTTACAGTGGAAGTAAACCCAACAAGCACAGATAGGTTGGATTTTGCTAAATTAAAGGATTTAGGTCTTAATAGGCTGTCTGTTGGTATGCAATCGGCTGTTGAAAGTGAAATGAAGCTACTTGGCAGAACACATACACGAGAAGATGTTATAAACACGGTGAAAAACGCTCAAAACTGCGGTATTTCAAACATTTCCCTTGATTTGATAATAGGAGTACCCACTCAAACAAAAAGCTCTCTAAAGGAGTCTATGGACTTTTGTGCGTCACTTGGTGTTAAGCATATTTCCGCATATATCCTAAAAATTGAAAAAGGTACAAAATTTTACGAAATTCAGGATAGTTTAGATTTGCCAAATGAGGATATTCAGGCAGAGCAATATATGTTTGTCAGCCGGTATCTTGAAAAGTTGGGATATAAGCAGTATGAGATTTCTAACTATTCACTAAATGGCTACGAAAGCAGACATAACAATAAATATTGGAGATGTATGGAATATATCGGAATAGGTCCATCTGCCCATTCCTTTTACAACGGTGAAAGATTTTATTACGGAAGAAGCTTTGAGGATTTTTATAGTGGTATAAAAAATCCTGACGG
>JAXESA010000256.1:0-4582 GCA_034116205.1 Ruminococcus sp.
AGGACGGTTGTAACCGTTTTTGCGCCTATTGCATCATACCTTATGCAAGGGGCAGAGTCCGTTCAAAAGACCTTGGAGAATTAAAGGAAGAGGCAATCACACTTGCATCAAAGGGATATAAGGAGATTGTCCTTGTTGGAATTAATCTTTCCTGCTTTGGACAGGATACAAACCTTAATTTATGTGACGCTGTTGAAACTGTTGCAAGTGTAGAGGGAATAGAAAGGGTGCGTTTAAGCTCCTTGGAGCCTGAAAGACTTGACCCTGAATTTATTGCCCGACTTGCAAAATGCAAAAAGCTATGCCCTCATTTTCACCTTTCTCTCCAGTCAGGCTGTGATGAAACTTTAAAGAGGATGAACAGACATTATTCTTCAAAGGAATATTCAGAGATTGTGAATAACCTTAGAAAAGCCTTTAATGACTGTGCAATTACAACAGATGTAATGGTTGGATTTGCAGGGGAAACTGACGAAGAATTTAAAAAATCTCTTGATTTTGTTCATTTAATAAAATTCGCAAAGGTTCACACCTTTATTTACAGCAGAAGAAAGGGTACAAAGGGCGACCTTATGCCTAATCAGGTTGACCCAGCTATAAAAAGTGAGAGAAGTAAAAAACTTATTGAAGTTACTTTAAAGGACAGAAAAGATTTTCTTAAAAATCAAGTAGGGAATACATATTCCGTTCTATTTGAGAGAAAGCGTCCCGAGGGTTACTGGGAGGGTTACACTATGAATTACACTCCTGTGCATATTTATTCTGATGATGACCTCTCAAACACAATTCTGGATGTAAAAATAACAAAATCATATGATGACCACTGTGACGGTGAATTAGCTTAATTCATTTACAAGATTAGCTATTTCTTTCTTAGCACAAGTTTCTTTTAAGGAATTATAACTGTATAACATAATTCCGTTATATTTCTTATCAACTGCGATTTTATATTCCTTTTGCAAAATATCGTTAAAGTCTTCCCATGTGCCTTCATCGTCATCTGTTCCTGCTTTATAGCCTGCAAGACCGGAATAAATCACTAAATTTTTATTCTTTTTGATTTTTTTCCAATCATTTATGGCGTCCTCATATGCCAATGCAGGGTTATCAAGGCTGTAATACAGCTGTGGGCATATGTAGTCTATGTAGCCCTTTTGTGAGCACCAGGTTTTCACATCTGCATAGATTTCATCATTATTTTTGATGTTTCCCTGAGGTGATATGCCAAATACAACATTTTCCTTTGATGAATGTACAGCTTTGTAGGTTTCCTTAACAAGTTTATTTACATTATCCTTTCTCCATTGGGATAATTTCATTGCATTATCCCTTTGAGCCTTTAGGTAGCTGTTGTATTCCTCATTATCAAAGCTTTTATCTTTTGTAGGGTAGAAGTAGTCGTCAAACTGTATTCCATCTACATCATAGTTTTCTACAATCTCCTTAACACCGTTAACTATTAAATCCCTTGCTTTTTTTATAGCAGGGTTTATGTAAATTCCTGTATCTGTTTTAACGCCTATGGTGTTATCTTCTTTATATGGGTTATCATTACTCAGCTTTGACGGTGTATCATTTGTTGAAATTCTAAACGGGTTTACCCAAGCATGAATATTAAGACCACTTTCGTGACATTTTTGGCACATATATTTTAGTGCATCATATCCCGGGTCTTGACCCTGAACACCACTTAATATGTGCGAATGAGGATAGTAATTTGAGTAATACAGTGCATCTGAAAATGGTCTTACTTGAACAATAAGAGTGTTAAATCCACTCTGTACTGCATCCTTAACTATGGTGTCGAATTTATTTTTGAATGAATCATAACTTCTGTCTGTGTCACTCATATCAAGCTCCATATATGTGACCCATAGACCTTTCATAATTTCTTCTTTCTTTTCATTTTCAGTATTAGTTTTTTTAATTGATGTAGTTGATACAGTTGTTTTTGTTGTGTTAACCGACACTGTTTTTGTGTTGACAGGGGCTATATTGTAGCTGTTCAAAGTAACAGCAGCAACAAGCAGTGCAACAGCAAACATAGTAAGACAAATTTTATATTTCAAATTTAACATCTCCCGAGGTAAAAAATGATTCCATTTATTTTTTTAATTTATCTATTGCTGATAAATTTCATTGCATTTTTGCTGACATATTACGATAAAAAAGCTAGTAAAATAGGACTTAGACGAGTAAAAGAAAACACTTTAATGCTTGTTGCCCTTTTGGGCGGTTCTGCTGCTATGTACATTACAATGAAGATGATTCACCATAAGACAAGAGTATCTTTGTTTATGGTTGGATTGCCTTTCATTTTTGTAGTAGAGATGATTCTTGTAATTTTCATCGCTCGTGCATTGCATATATTTTAGTTATGTATAATATCTTGATTTTTACTGTACCAAAAGAATATGACGGTGCTATTTGCAAGGAATTTTTAAAAAAGTATTGTAAAATCTCTTCACGACTAATTACAAAGCTTGTCAGGACAGAAAAGGGAATTACAAAAGACGGTAAGCTTATCCGCACTATTGATTCGGTGCATTTTGGGGATAAAATAGAGATAAAACTCCCAAATGACAACAATGAGATTGAGCCTGTTTCAGGTGAGCTTGACATAAAATTTGAGGATAAGCATATCCTCATTGTGAATAAACCGCCTAATATGCCTGTTCATCCTACGAAAAATCATCAAAGGGATACCCTTGCAAACATTGTGAGGTATTACGCCCTGAGCAAAGGGGAGGACTACACCTTTAGGGCAATTAACAGAATAGACAGGGATACCTCCGGCCTTGTGCTGATAGCCAAGGACAGATTTACAGCAAGCGGACTAAAGAGTGTATATAAAGAATATACAGCAGTTTGCCAAGGAAATATTGTCGAAGACGGAACTGTGGATAAAAATATACGACTTAGGCCGGACAGCAAAATGGTGAGAGAGGTAAATAGCGAGGGTGCAAGGGCAGTTACACATTACTTTGTATTATCAAGGAATAAAGAATATTCACTTGTCCGATGCATACTTGAAACAGGAAGAACACATCAAATCCGCTGTCATATGAGCTATTTGGGACATCCTTTGGCAGGGGACGATTTGTACGGCGGAAACAGAGATAAAATCAGCCGTCAGGCACTTCATTGTTCATATCTCAGGTTTATTCATCCTGTGACAAAACAGACCATTGAAATTAAAAGCCAAATGCCTGATGATATGAAATCATTAATAAAATATTGACAGTTGATATATTTGTGATAAAATATAAATAGAGTTCATTTACGGAAAGGTCGTAATAACATGGAAGAAATTAGAATTGAACTTACTAAAAATCCAAAACAAAAGCCTACAGACGAAAGCAAATTGGGCTTTGGTCGAATTTTCACAGACCATATGTTTTTGATGAACTATGATGCAGGCGAGGGTTGGCATGACCCAAGAATTGTACCATATGGTCCTATTGAGCTTGACCCATCAGCTATGGTTCTTCACTATGGTCAGGAGGTTTTTGAGGGTCTTAAGGCTTACAGAAATGTCAATGGCGGAATCAATCTCTTTAGACCTGACAAAAATATGGCAAGACTTAATGTTTCTAACGAAAGACTTTGTATTCCACAAATTGACGAAGAATTTTGTGTTGAGGCTATTAAAAAGCTGGTTGAGGTTGAAAAGGACTGGGTGCCACATCAGGAGGGTACATCCCTTTACATAAGACCATTTATTTTCTCAACTGACGCACACCTTGGCGTACATCCTGCAGAGCATCTTCTCTTTATTGTAATCTGTTCACCTGTTGGTGCTTATTATCCTGAGGGTTTAAATCCTGTTAAGATTTATGTTGAAGAAAACTATGTTCGTGCTGTTAAGGGCGGTATGGGCTTTACTAAAACAGGCGGTAACTATGCAGCATCCCTAAAGGCACAGGACGAAGCTGAAAAAATCAACTACACTCAGGTATTGTGGCTTGACGGAGTAGAGAGAAAATACATTGAAGAAGTTGGAACAATGAACGTATTCTTCGTAATTGATGATGAAATTGTTACTCCATCACTTCAAGGCTCTATCCTCAGCGGTATCACAAGAATGAGTACAATTGAACTTCTTAAATCTTGGGGTTATAATGTTACCGAGAGAAGACTTTCTATTGACGAAGTTGTTAAGGCTTCAGAAGAGGGAAGACTTAAAGAAAGCTTTGGTACAGGTACTGCTGCTGTTATTTCTCCAATCGGCGAGCTTAGATTCGGAGATAAGATTATGCCAATCAATAACGGAGAAATCGGCGAAATCAGCCAAAAGCTCTACGATAACCTTACAGGTATTCAGTGGGGTAAGGTTGAGGACAAAATGGGATGGACTGTTCCTGTTTGCTAATTATCCTTTAATCTTAAATATTAATACATATAATTATTGGGCGAGGTAACTCGCCCATATTTTTTACTACTTAATCAGTTTCTCCTTTTTGTTAATACCTACAACACCTCCGATTGTTCCAAAAAGAATTGATACAATCAGTTTTAAAAAGGTGAAAAGGGTAATAGTGCCGTCCATCATAATAAGTCCTGCACTAAATATCAAAAGGAA
>JAXESA010000257.1:0-6432 GCA_034116205.1 Ruminococcus sp.
ATTCCCAAAAAGCCGAATACTCCTCCGACTATGATGAATATAAATTTCAGCACGGTAATTACACCGTAAAGGTCGGGTACTACATAGGAGCATATTGCGGAAAAGGCAACTATAATTAATGTGGTTGCACATATAAGTCCTGCAGAAACACCGGTTTCGCCAATTACAAGAGCACCTACAATTCCAACAGCGTGACCTAAAGGTTTTGGCAGTCGAAGTCCTGCCTCTCGCATAACCTCGTACATAAAGGTTACAAGGAGCAACTCAAGGACAAGGGGAAAGGGTGTTTTTTCCATGGATGAAACTATATGATTCAGCAGTCCTCTTGGAATATACTCCGGCTGAAAATTTGTTATTGCTACAAAAAGTCCGGGAAGATAAAGGGCGAAGAAGAAAGAAATGTACTTTAGTATTCTTATAAAGGTTGAAAAGTATGGACGGTTCGAATAGTCATCAAAGCTTTGGAAATTTTCGATAAACAGGTGGGGTACTATGATTGCTGATGGGGTACCATCTACAAGGACGCCTATTCTCCCCTCTGTGATTTTTCCGCAAAGGGTATCTGGACGTTCTGTTACTCCAACGGTGGAAATTAAGGTGTTGTGGTTGTTGTCCCCAAGGTAAGAAACAAGGTAACCGGACGCAAGGACTGTATCCAGATTGATGCTTTTAAGCCGACGCACAAGCTCGTCAAGAATTTTGTTTGATACCGCTGACTTTAGGTAGCACAGGCAAATTTGTGTATTTGAAATATCACCTATTGTCATTGTTTTGAAAACAAGGTCGGGGCTTTTTATTCTTCTTCTGATAAGGGTCATATTTATCCTAAGTGGTTCTGTAAAACCCTCACGACTTCCCCTGAACACCATTTCGGTTGATGGTTCGGAAACACTTCTAAAGGAGAAACCCTGAATACCAACAACAAGCATTTTGCTGTAGCCGTCAACAGCCACCACAGCAAAGCCTGACATTGAAAATTCAATAAGCTGATTAAAGGTGTCTATCTCTACAATTTCACTGGAGGTCAGAACTCTGTCACGGATATACTCATACTTATTTACGCCTTGGGGAATAGCTATGCTAACAAGAGGATTTGTGACAGACAGGGCAAGTCCGTCCTTGTTCACCATACCCTCTATTGTAATTATGGCAACTGAAGTTCCGTCACTTAGAACCATATTTCGAACTGTGAAATCTGCTGACTTGTCCGTAAGATTTTTTAAGTATTCTATATTTTGAGCCAAAACTTTAAACATTTTATCACCATTATTATAGTTTTGAAAAAATAATGAATTATACATTTATGTATGATATTGGATTTTTGAGAAATGATATTAATGGTGATTTAATGTTAATTTCAATAATCAGAACAGTAATTCTTTATATTTTTATTCTTATTGCCCTTAGGATTATGGGCAAAAGACAGCTTTCGGAAATGCAGACAAGCGAACTTGTTATTACACTTTTGATTTCTGACATTGCTGTTATTCCTATGCAGAACACAAGTCAGCCTCTACTTTCAGGAATTGTTCCTATACTCATACTAATTTCTTTGGAGATAATTTTCTCCGTTATTATGCTTAAAAGCGGCAATTTTAGAAAGATTGTTTGTGGTTCTCCCGAAATGGTTATTAAGGACGGGAAAATTTTGCAAGACCAGATGAGAAGGCTAAGGATGACAACAGAGGATTTGTGTGTTCAGCTAAGGCAACAGGGGATTTTTTCCATAGAGGATGTACAATACTGCATTGTAGAAACTAACGGAGATGTGAGTGTTCTTGAAAAACCTGACAAGCGTACACCATCCGCTGAGGATATGGGAATAGAAATTCCCGACAAGGGCATTGAGGCTGTTGTAATCAATGATTCCCGCTATCTTTCAAACTCCCTTGAACTTTGCAACCTTACTAAAGAATGGGTTGACAGCGTACTAAGGGAAAATGATTTGACCATTGACGAAGTATTTATTATGACCGCCAACAGGGATAAGGAATACAACATTGTAAGGAGGGATTGATGTGAAAAGGCTATGGTATGCATTTGTGCTGGTGATTATTGCCTTTGGTATTTGTTTTACTGAAATTATTGCTGTGAGAAACAGCTATAACACATTTGTTAAAACTATTGAAGACGCACGAATGGCTATTGAGAAAAAGGACTATGATAAGGCAGAGGATTTGAGCCGTACTTTGGTTGATAAATGGGATAAGAACGAGAAAAAACTGAACTACCTGCTTGAACATTCTGTACTTGACGACCTTAGTGTAACCTTTGCCGAGCTGCCTGATTTGACAAGTGAGGATAGCGAAAGTGACTTTTTGTCGGACATTGACAAAATAAAAAGACAGCTCACTGTGCTTTACACAAATGAACTGCCATATGGTGACAATATTTTTTAGTTTTATGATACGCAAATAAATATGTGTAGTGATTAAAGCTACCTTTTAAGCACCTTTGAAATCACCCAAAAAACTATAAAAACAGCAAGGTTTGCAAGAACAACTGTTGCACCTGTTGGTGTGTCAAAACCAAAGGAAACTACCATACCCATAAAGAAACAGGAAAGTGAAATTACAACCGAACTGATAATTACAGAACGAAAGCTCCTGAAAATACGCATTGAGGTAAGGGAAGGGAAAATAATCAGTGCTGAAATTAGAAGTGTTCCCATAATTCTCATACCAATTACTATGGTTAATGCTGTGAGAACTGCAATTAGCATATTGTAAGCATTTGCCTTTACCCCGGTTGCCCTTGAAAAGTCCTCGTCAAAGGTTACTGCAAAGATTTTGTTGTAGAACAGGAAAAAGCATCCTATAATGATAACTGACAAAACTATTGCAAATACTGCGTCGGACTTGCTTGTAGCTAAGATTGAACCAAAGAGATAACTATTAAGGTCGGAGTTCATTCCTGTTACAGAGCAAACTGTGATACCGATTGCAAGAGATGAAGAGCTAATTATAGCTATTGCAGAGTCACCGCTCATTTTGCTGTTTGAGGAAAGCTTTAGCAGAACAAATGCCGCTATTACCACCATTGGTAAAGCAAAATAAATCGGGGTGAGGTTAGCTGCTGCACCTATGGCTATGGCTCCAAAACCCACATGGCTCAATCCGTCACCAATCATTGAATATCGTTTCAGCACAAGGATTGCACCTAAAAGGGCTGCACACAGGGAAACAAGGGAACCAACAATCATTGCCCTTGTGATGAAATCATAGGAAAATAACTCAAACATTATACTTCCTCCTTTTTATGGGAATGAGCACACACATCACAGGGACATTCGGTGAGGAGGAAGTCCTTACCAAGGTCGCTGTGTATATACTGGTGGGCTGTTCCAAAAAAGTTTGAATTGGAGGATATGTGGAGTATGTGACTTGCCTGACGGACAGCGCTGTTGATGTCGTGAGTTACCATAATTACTGTTATGCCCAGCTTGTTAATTTCTTTAATCAGATTGTACATATCCACAGTTGCAAGTGGGTCAAGACCCGTTACAGGTTCGTCCAGGAGAATCAGCTTTTCTGTGGCACAAAGGGCTCTAGCCAAAAGCACCCTTTGTTGTTGACCGCCTGAAAGCTGACTAAAGGAACGCTTTTTCATATTCTCCATTTTAACCATACTCAAATTTTTTATTGCTATTTCCTTATCAGTTTTATTGTGGAAGATATGACCTTTGCGGTTGACACAACCGGAAAGCACAACCTCCATTACGGAAGCAGGAAAATCCCTTTGAATGTTCTTCTTCTGAGGAAGATAGCCGATTTGATTTTTGTTGACACCGTTATAGACAATTTCGCCTTTTACAGGAGAATTCAGTCCTAAAATTCCCTTCATAAGGGTGGTTTTGCCACTCCCGTTTTCACCAACAATGCACAGGTAATCTCCCTGTTCAATGGTAAAAGAAAGGTTTGACAGAACAGGCATACCCTCATAACCCATTGTAATATTTTTCACATCAATGAGGTTCATCGGGAAAGTGCCTCCTTAATTGCTGTCATATTCCTTGCCATAAGTGTTGAGTAGGTTTCTCCCCTATCAAAATCCTCCTGAGAAATATTTTCGCAAGGATAGAATGTAACTACCTTTGCGCCTGTTTCATCTGAAAGAGTCTGTGCAACATTGTTGCCGGACATATCAAGCTTGATGATAGATTTTATTTTCTCTTTTTTGACTGTATCCTGCAAGGCGGACATACGGGAAAGGCTTGGCTCAGTTTCGGAACTGCAACCTGGGAAAGCACATTCCCACTCTATTCCATACTGATTTGTAAAGTACAGAAGAGGGAATCTGTCGCCAACAACTATCTTTTTGCTGTCGGACGAATTTACAGTAGATTGAATACTTTGGCTTACTGTAGAAATTTCTTTAATATATGAAGTGTAGTTGCTTTTATAGGTTGATTGATTTTTAATGTCAAGATCTCCCATTCTAGTACCTATAATACCCAGAAGATTCTGTGCATTTGTAGGACTTAACCATATATGTTCATCAGGCTCTGACCCTTGCTTATGGTCAGCATCTACTTCATTAAGAGGTGTAACATAATCCATCATTTTCATCACCTGTGGCTTTTCTTCGTTGCCAAAGGAATCAAGAATAGAGTCAACCCAAGTGTCGCTTTCTCCCCCGTTATATATGAATAAATCACACTTTTTTATGGATGCAATATCGGAAGGCGTTGGCTCATAGGAATGAATATCATTACCGGGAGTAATAAGCATTTTAACATCGGCAAGTCCGTTTGATGTTTTGTTTGCAAAATCATAGTAAGGGAAAATAGTTGTTACAACGGATAGTTTGCCATTTTCTTCAGTTTTGCCACAGGCAGTGGCAGAGAAGATAATTGCTATAACAAATACAAGGGATATAAGCTTTTTCATAACAGTACCTACCATAATTAAAAAATAAGGGCGGATAAACCGCCCTTGAGAATTTGAAATTCACTAAGACAAGAAAATATAGTATTATTTCTTGCCGACTTTCTTTTTGTGTCTTTGCCAAATAACCCAAAGAGGACCGGCAATACATATAGAGCTGTAACAACCGGAAATTACACCAATCATCATTGGAAGAGCAAAGCTTGTTACAGAATCAATGTTGAATACCAATGAAACAACAAGAACTGTACCTATTGCAATAAGGGTTGTTATAGAAGTACAAATTGTTCTCTTCATAACCTTTGTTGCACTTAAATCGAACACATAGCCGATTTCTTCCTTTGCACCGAGCTTGCGTCTTTCTTCACGAACACGGTCGTAGATAACGATTGTATCGTTAAGTGAGTAACCGAGAATCATAAGAACAACGGCGATAAAGTTTGAGTCGATTGGCATCTGGAAGATAACATACATAAAGTAAATCATTGCAACATCGTGGAACAATGCAACAAGAGCCATAACACCTGCTGACAAACCGCCGATACGACGGAAACGAATTGTTACATACAGAACCATCAAAATACATGCAATTGCAACAGCTGCAAGACACTTCATAAGGAACTTAAAGCCCATTGTACTCTGAATTGCAGAGGACTCCTGTACTTTGAAGTTAGAATCCGGATAAGCCTTTTGCAATGCCTTGGTAAGACTCTGCTGCTGTTCAGTTGAAATAGCCTTGTTGCCGGCAAATTCAACACGAACAGTGTATGCCTTTTTGCTGTCTGTATTGGAAAGCATATCGGTGCTGTAGGAAACAGTGATTTTTTCCTTAGTGTTGTCCTGAATCAAGTCAGTCAAATCATTCTGATCAACATCACCAACATAGGAATATCTTATGTAGGAACCGCCTCTGAACTGAATGTCAAGCTGTGTACCAAAGATGATGTTGAAGATAATACCAATAAAAATAATACTAAGGGAGATACCAAAGAAAACTTTACTGAATTTTGTAAAACTAATTACCTTATTATTCATTATTCTTTGCACCTCCAAACAGCCATCTCTTTCTTACACACTTGAATCCGCACAGACTCTTGAGCATAATTCTTGATAGGAATACGCCCATAACAAAGTTGGAAATAACACCCATAAGGAGTGTGTAACCAAAGGCGTAAATTGTACCTGTGGTGGATGCACCAAAGATAAAGGAAAGAATATTTGTGCTACCAAATACCAGAAGAAGGATAATTGAAACAATAACAACTGTCATATTACCGTCTATGATAGCAGACAAAGAGTTCTTTGTACCTCTGTCAATAGCACCGTCAAGTGTTTTACCAGCCTTGAATTCTTCTTTAATTCTTTCGGCTGTGATAACATTTGCGTCAACACCCATACCAATGGAAAGAATGATACCTGCAATACCGGGCAAGGTCATTGTAAAGGAGTTGAACACAGTAAAGTATCTTGAAATTGCAGCAATGGACAAACCAACCTGACCGAGAAGTGCAATAACTGCAACAACACCGGGGAGTCTGTACATAAT
>JAXESA010000258.1:0-2521 GCA_034116205.1 Ruminococcus sp.
ACAGGGTGTGTCCTACGCAAAGGATATAGCCATTAAGTACGGCGTAACCTTTGACCAGATTAAGAAGAATATAGACAACAGAGATTAAGGATGAAGTATTGTGGAAAAATTATCGAAAGACACCGAAAGAATTATGAATGAACGATTTGGTGGGGATAGCATTATTTCATTGGCAACAACGGTGGATAACATACCGTATGTGAGAAATGTGGATGCCTTCTATCTTGACGGTTCATTCTATGTGCTGACTTACGGATTGTCAAGGAAAATGATACAAATTGAAAAAAATCCCAATGTGGCCATTGCCGGAGAATGGTTCACTTCCCTGGGGAATGGGATTAATTTAGGATATTTCGGAAAACCTGAAAATGAGTTTATTGCAAACAAGATGAAAATAGTATTTTCAAAGTGGATTGATAACGGGCATAATAATTTTGATGACGAAAACACCTGTATCCTTCGTATTGAGTTAACACAGGGCGTTTTGTTTTCTAACGGTAAATGCTACGAAATTGATTTTTCCACTAAATAATTTCCCTATTTTCCCTGCATTGACTTTCGGTAAGGGCAATCATAAGTATAAACAATGGAGTGGTGATTGGCTGGTCGATGTTAACAATTGACTGAATACCGTAGCACACCACACTGCCGGCAAAAATGACTGCATATTTATTGCTAAAAGCCTTTTTAACCGCCCTTACAACACAGGATACAATGGCGGTGATGTAGGAAATTACCCCTGCAATACCCAGGGTTACAAGGTAATTGAGATACACATTGTGGGCGCAGTCGGTGGTTTCTTTTCTAAATGCGATAAGCTCCTCGTTATACCCGGAAATATCCATCATTGCCGTAAAGGTGTCGGGACCATTGCCGAATATTTTGTGTAGGATACTCATATCCCCAAAAATGTACAGGGCACGAATCCACATAAATCCCCTGTGAGTGCCCCAACTGTCGCTAAAGCGAAAGTAAGACAATGCTCCCTTTAAGGGGGCTTTTGTGTTGTAAACGGAGTAATAAATCATAAGAATAAGTCCCCCCACAAATGCAAGAGCAAAAACAGAAACCGCAATTATCCTTGCACACCTTGGTAGATAATAATTTGGGCGCTTTATGTGGAGGAAATATAAAACTGTGGAGATTACTGCAAAAATGGCAATCATAGCATATGTGTTGCCGTAGATGAAAAACTTTTGTATAGAGCCAAAACCCATACTGTAGTCCTCCATAATAAGGGAGAAAATCCGAATCACCTTGCAGGAAACAGTAAAGAGTAAAAGTCCCCAAAACAGCCTTGACATTTTTTCTAAATCTCTGATAAACAGAATTATTGCAAAAACTAAAAATGCCCCAAAGCCTAAAATACTGCTGTCGCTGTTACTGCATATCATACCTCCAAGGCAAAACTCCAGTGAAGAGCCGGAAAGCCACAGCATCCACCTTTTTTGTGTGTAAATAAATACCATAAAAATAATTGGTATCATTATGCAAAGGTAGGCAGAAAACATATTTCTGTTGCCTATGGTGGATATGAACTTGTGTAGCTGTGGGGAAGAAAGTCCCTTGTAAAGGTTTAGTGGATCCCAGTAAAACTGGTTAACAATTCCCAAAAGTGAAACTAAAGCAGAAGAAATACACACACCAACAGGCACAATAATATTCTGCCTATAAATTCTTGACATAATAAAATATGTAACTGTATATACCAAAATCAGAAGTAACCCGTTGTTTCGCCCCATACTTCCTGTGACAGCGGAAGAACAGTAGGGTGAAGTGCAGGTGCTTATTATGGCACTCACAGCAAAGGCAATCATTGCCCAGTCCACAGCAGAAAAGTTTTTTAGGAAAAATTCCTTATCAATCTTATCTTTCTTTTTCCTGTCGTCAAAAAAGATATACACAACAGCAGTTGCCACCACCAGCACACCTGCAAGAAAGTAAAACAAATTCAATTTGTCGTGGCGAGCGTTAAAGTAGCGGTCGCTAAGGTACAAAGGGAAAATCGCCAGCATTATTGCAGAAAAGGAAATCCCAATGTATTTCAGCCTTGTATAATACTTTGCTGTCTTTGTCGTTGCCTTTTTGTTTTTCTTGTTCATATTACCACCAAAAAAGAGGTTGTCACAATATGCGATAACCTCTTGTTGTCTTTATTAGGCATTAGTATTAGTCGTCAAGCTGATTAAATACCTTTAGTATAGCCTCGCCCTCACTGTCGGTAAGACGGTTACATTCGTACCTCTTGTCACGGAGCATAATTTGAAGCTCCTGAATAAGGTATCTAAAGCCTGTTCCCTCAAAGTTAAAGGAGCGTCTGTCAACCTTTTTAACACCCTTTTTAATAACCTTAAAGTAGCCTGTGTTCCACCAGTCGTCCTCAACCACAATACTTCCGTTTGTGCCGATAACAGTAAGGTGGTTATGTAGGTCAACATTTTTGCCTATCTCAATCCTTGCAACAGAGTTGTCGTAGCGGAAGAACAAGGAGCAGTATTCCATATCATCATTATCCCCGGGT
>JAXESA010000259.1:0-6853 GCA_034116205.1 Ruminococcus sp.
TTCTGCTCCTGCACCGGCTCCTGCTGCTGCA
Organism: Ruminococcus sp.; assembly: GCA_034116205.1. Taxonomy (GTDB): domain Bacteria; phylum Bacillota; class Clostridia; order Oscillospirales; family Acutalibacteraceae; genus Ruminococcoides. The sequence continues at coordinate 32 of JAXESA010000259.1, forward strand.
CCTGCACAGGGCGAGGGTACACCTGTTACTGCTCCAATGCCCGGCACAGTTGTTGATGTAAAGGTTGCTAACGGCGCAAAGGTAAACGAGGGCGACACAGTTATTATCCTCGAGGCTATGAAGATGGAAAACGAAATCAATGCTCCTTGCTCAGGTACAGTTACTTCTGTTGTTGTATCAAAGGGCGAATCTGTTGATTCAGGCAAGGTAATGCTTACAATCGGCTGATTAACTGGGAAGGAAGATTAAAATGGCTAAGAAACTTAAAATTACAGAAACAGTCCTCAGAGATGCGCATCAGTCCCTTCTTGCTACAAGAATGCCACTGTCTGATATGCTACCAATTCTCCCTGAACTGGATAAAATAGGCTTTTATTCACTGGAATGTTGGGGCGGTGCTACATTTGACGCCTGTCTGAGATTCCTTGATGAGGACCCATGGGAAAGACTTCGCACAATCCGCAAGGAATGTCCTAACACAAAATTACAGATGCTTTTCCGTGGTCAGAATATGCTTGGTTACCGTCACTATGCAGATGATGTTCTCGAATATTTTGTTCAGAAGTCAGTAGCAAACGGTATTGATATTATCAGAATTTTTGACGCACTTAACGATATTAAAAACCTTGAAACAGCTGTTAAGGCTGCCAAAAAGGAAGGCGCTCACGCACAGATTGCAATGAGCTACACAACAGGTCCTGTTTTTGACAACAAGTACTATGTTGACTATGCAAAGAAGATTGAGTCAATCGGTGCAGATTCTATCTGTATCAAAGATATGGCTGCTCTCCTTACACCATACAACTGCGAAAGCCTTATTAAGGATCTTAAAAAGGCTGTTAACATTCCAATTCAGCTCCACACCCACGCAACAGCAGGACTTTCCTCAATGTGTATAATGAAGGCTGTTGAAAACGGTTGTGACATCGTTGACACAGCAATGTCACCACTTGCAAACGGTACTTCACACTCTGCAACAGAGTCCATTGTTGCCGCATTCCAGGGTACAGAGTACGACACAGGTCTTGACCTTTCCGCTCTTGCTGACATTCGTGAGTACTTTATGACTTTAAGACAGAAGTACATCGACAGCGGTCTTATCGACCCAAAGATGCTTGCAACAGACGCATCTGCTCTCCTGTATCAGGTTCCCGGCGGTATGCTCTCCAACCTGCTTTCACAGCTTAAGCAGGCAGGCAAGGAGGATCAGCTCCTTGATGTTATGAAGGAAGTTCCCGAGGTTCGTAAGGACGCAGGTTATCCGCCACTTGTTACTCCATCATCCCAGATTGTTGGTACACAGGCTGTGTTCAATGTAATTATGGGTGAAAGATACAAGATGGTTACCAACGAATTCAAGGATATGGTTGCCGGCAAGTACGGTACAACTCCACTGCCAATCGACCCAGAGTTCAGAAAGAAGATTATCGGCGATATGGAGCCTATCGACTGCCGTCCTGCCGATTTGCTTGAGCCTGAGCTTGAAACCCTTAAGAAAGAGGCTGAGTCCTTTGCAGAAAAGGAAGAGGATGTGCTCTCCTATGCAATGTTCCCAAAGGTTGCCAAGGATTTCTTCGAAAAGCGCAGAAACAAAAGGGTTGGCATTAACGATAATGCTGACAAAGCAAATATGATTCACCCTGTTTGATTGTAAAATGAATTAAAATAGAATGCCCCACTTGTGTGGGGCTTTTTTGTGTTTTATCATTAAAAGGAAATTCAGAAAACATTTCCACTCATTATTTATAATACTTGACGAACATTTCATATAATTATATAATGTATATAAGTTAGTTTGACCTAACTGTTTTTTTGCATTAAAAACCCGATTTTGGAGGAAATATGACAACACTCAACGATTTTCGCCCCGGTGCAACACTAAGGGTTGTTAAGGTTCATGGCGAGGGCGCTCTCAGGAGGAGAATAATGGATTTCGGCATAACCAAAGGAGTAACCCTATATATTAGAAAGATGGCTCCCCTTGGTGACCCTATGGAGATTTTAGTCCGTGGCTATGAATTAAGCCTTCGCCGTGAGGACGGAAAAATGATTGAGGTTGAAAGAATTAACACAAAACACTAATTAAGCGGTTTTGTGTAGTGTAGGCAGGAGATAAAATGGAGATAAGAATAGGACTTGCCGGAAACCCCAACTGTGGCAAAACTACCTTTTTTAACATTTTAACAGGCAGTAACCAGTATGTGGGCAACTGGCCGGGGGTTACTGTGGAGAAAAAGGAAGGCAAGGTAAAGGGTAGAGAAGACGTCACCGTCACCGATTTACCGGGGATTTACTCACTTTCACCCTATACTCCCGAGGAAATTGTTGCACGAAATTACCTTGTTGGGGAAAGACCGGATGTTATTTTAGACATAGTTGACGGTACAAATATTGAGCGAAATCTTTACTTAACCTTACAGCTGATAGAAACAGGAATCCCTGTTGTTATGGCAATTAATATGATGGATGTCGTGCGTAAAAACGGGGACAAAATCAACATTGAATTGCTTTCAAAAAGGCTTGGTGTTCCCATAGTTGAGGTTTCCGCCCTGAAAAATCAGGGTGTTGAAGAGGCTGTTGATTTGGCTGTAAAAACTGCAACCAGTGACAATATTCATCTTCCCATACACCGATTCAGCGGGCCTGTTGAACATACCCTTGCACATATTGAAGAGGCTGTTATTCACGAAATTCCCGAGGAGCAACAGAGGTATCTTGCTGTTAAAATCTTTGAAAATGACAAGGAAGTCCTTAAAACTCTTGAGGTTGAAAGTGATGTGCTGAATCACATTAAAAGGGATATTAAACTGTGTGAAACGGAGCTTGATGATGATGCGGAAAGCATTATAATCAGCGAAAGATACGACTACATAACTAAAATAGTCAAGGAGTGCTGTAAAAAGGCAAATGTAACCACCACAACATCATATAAATTGGACAAAATCCTTACGGGCAAGTTCACAGGACTTCCAATATTTGCCCTTATAATGTTTGGTGTTTACTATGTTTCGGTAACACTCATTGGTACATCTGTCACAGACTGGGTTAATGATGTGCTGTTTGGGGAATGGATATGCGGAGGAATTTCTTCATTTCTTACATACATCGGCTGTGCCGATTGGCTTATCTCAATGATATGCGACGGTATTTTGGGAGGAGTCGGCTCGGTTATCGGCTTTGCTCCCCAAATGGCGATACTGTTCTTCTTCCTCAGCTTCCTTGAGGACTGCGGTTATATGACAAGAATTGCATTCGTTATGGACAGATTGTTCAGGAAATTCGGCCTTTCCGGCAAAAGCTTTATACCTCTGTTAATCGGCTCAGGTTGCGGTGTTCCGGGAATTATGGCGTCAAAAACAATTGAAAGCGACTCCGACAGGCGAATGACCATCATCACCACAACATTTATCCCCTGTGGTGCAAAGCTACCTATAATCTCCCTTATCGGTGGAGCAATTTTAGGTGGAAGTTGGTGGATTGCACCGTCAATGTACCTCATTGGCGTTGTTGCGGTGCTGGTGTCTGCCCTAATGCTGAAAAAGACAAAGTTGTTTAAAACGGAGGAAAATCCCTTCGTTATGGAGTTGCCCTCATACCATATGCCTGCAATGTCAGGAGTTTTCCGTCACGTTTGGGAGAGGGTGAGAGGCTTTATTATCAAGGCTGGTACAGTCCTTGTAGTTGCCTGTGCGGTGATGTGGTTCCTTTCCAACTTTGGAATTACGGCTGATGGCTTTGTATATCTTGGTGAGGAAAATTCCGACGGTTCATTTATTTCCTATATCGGCTCGGCAATCGCCTTTATTTTCTCACCCCTTGGCTTTGGTAACTGGAAATGCGTTGCTGCTACCTTGTCGGGATTCTTTGCCAAGGAAAATATTGTGGCAACAATTCAGGTTCTCCTTACAAAGGGTGAAACGGTAAACACCCTGTTCCCAACAGCAGTTGCCGGATTCAGCTTTTTGGTGTTTAATTTGCTGAACTCCCCTTGTGTTGCGGCGATTTCCGCAATGGCAAAGGAAATGAACAGCAAAAAGTGGTTCTTCTTTGCGTTACTATATCAGAATGTTTTTGCGTACCTAGTGTGCCTTATGATTTATCAGATTGGCGGACTGTTCACAGGAACTCTGTCTTTCAATTTCTTCACACCTGTGGCATTTTTAGTACTGTTGCTGTTTATATACCAGCTAATTAAAAAAGACAAAAAAGTCAGGGCTATCAGCTGATAGCCCTTTTCCTTATAAATATTTCTATCTTTATGATTAGGAAAGTTGTATTAATATCATATTTTCCGACACTATGATAAAAAATGCAACATTTTGTATCTATAATTCTACAAAAGAATAATAGTAAATAATTATTTTGTTAAACTAATGTTGATACACTTTACTTATATACAGTAATAATTATTCTTGGAGGGAATAAAATTGTTTTATAAAGATTTATCAGTTTCATTCTTTGTGAAACTTTTTTTAAAACATATAAAATTTATCATTACCCTGACAGTTATCGGAACAATTTTGTTACTTTTGTATGCAAATTTTTTAATAACACCTGTTTATTCTGCAAGTGCTATGATTATGGTTCAGAATTATACAGCACAGGATGCTGCAAATGATGCTGCCGAAGAAGCTGCAGAGAATGGCATTATTGATGAGAATAGTCAACAGCAGGATATTATTGATTACGAAAACAACAAGTTTAGTTCCGGCTCTACAAAGGTTTACGCAAGCGACATCAGCGCTTCAACTACACTCGCAGAGTATTGTATTATACTCTTTAAGAATAATGTTGAAATTCAAAATATGCTCAACGGTTGCTATATGGAAATTACCCAGGTTGATGAAAGTAACTTTTTGACTATTACAATGAATTCTTCAAATCCTCAAACAGCCTCCGATACCTGTAATGCTGTTGTCAACAGAATTGCCGGAACAAAAAAAGAGAGAGGACATTTTGATGAAATATTCTCTGCCGGTGGTGTAACAGCAGTCAAATTTTCCTCTGTTCCTACATCCAGCATAGCACCTAACCTAAAGAATTATGCTTTGTATGGTGCCGCAGCAGGATTAATAATATCCTTTATTTGTTCATTTATAATGGAAATTATTGATACAACAGTCAAGAATGATGATGACTTGTTTAAGATGTACAAGATTCCTGTGTTCGGTGAGATTTTAGATTTTGAACAGAAGGGAGAGCGTGGCAATGAACATAAAAATGCCTATTTTAAGTAAAAAGGATAAAAACGGAAGCTACTCCTCATATTCTTCCAAAACAAATTATTCCAACAGTAATGATCCATCAGGCAAATTTGCAATAATTGAGGGCTTCAAGATTGCTCGTACTAATATTCAGTTTTCCCTTTCTGCTTCAAATGAGAATTGCTTTGCAGTTACTTCCTGGAGTAAGGGAGAGGGTAAGAGTACTGCTACTTCAAATATTGCAATTTCCTTTGCAAAAATGGAAAAAAAGGTAATTCTTCTCGACTGTGACCTTCGTCGTCCAAACATTCATAACCTTTTAAAAATAGAAAATTCCCTTGGGCTTACATCAGTTCTTTGTAACGAACAAACCTTTGACCAGGTTGTCCAAAAGGATGTACTACCAAATCTTGATGTTTTGACAGTTGGTACAATTCCTCCAAATCCATCGGAGCTGATTGCGTCAGACAATTTTTCTAATCTTATCAAAACACTAAAAAAAGAATATGACTATGTAATTATGGATACAGCACCTATCGGTATTGTTACCGATGCCCTTCTCGTCAAGGATTTAGTTGCAGGCTACCTTGTAATAGTTAGGGAGGGTGTTACAACCCACGGCGACATCCAGAACTTTTTAAGCAGTTGTGAAACAGCAGGTGCAAAGGTAATGGGATTTTTAAAGGTTGGTTGTAACCCAGGTAACGGAAAAGGCGGAAAATACAGAAAGTACAATAGAAAGTACGGTTCCTACGATTATTACAGATACTATTAACAATCACCCCGCTTTTGGCGGGGTTTCTTATGGATAAAATGGATTTATATGTAATTTTGCAAGTTTAAAAAAATATACTTGCATTTTGTTCACAAAAGTATTAAAATATTTTAGGCGAAATAATTAATTTTGAAGGAGAACTGATATGAAATATGCAGATATGTCAAAAGAACAACTTTTGAATGAAAAGAAGCGTCTTGAACAAAAATATAATGATTACAAGGCTATGAACCTCAACCTTGATATGTCAAGAGGTAAGCCGGGTAGTGATCAGCTTGATTTGTCTGTTAAAATGCTTGATATTGTAAACTCCGGTCATAGCTGTCAAACAGCCTCAGGACTTGACTGTCGTAACTACGGACTCCTTGACGGGCTTCCATCAATTAAGGTTATTTTTTCAGAGATGCTCCAGGTTCAGCCTGAGATGATTATGGTTGGCGGAAACTCCTCCCTAAATATGATGTTTGATACAATCTCAACCTTTATGATAAAGTCTCCTGTTGAGGGTGAAAAGCCTTGGCTTGAAGTGGAGAATAGAAAGTTTCTTTGCCCTTCACCCGGATATGACAGACATTTCGGCATCACTGAGTATTTTGGTTTTGAAATGATTACCATTCCTATGACTAACGAAGGTCCTGATATGGATATGGTTGAAGAGCTTGTTGCCAACGATGACTCAATCAAAGGTATTTGGTGTGTACCAAAGTACAGCAACCCACAGGGCATCACATATAGTGATGAAACAGTAAGACGCTTTGCTGCTTTAAAACCAAAGGCAAAGGATTTCAGAATTTTCTGGGATGATGCATATTGCATACACGATATTACAGATACTCCTGATAC
>JAXESA010000260.1:0-2388 GCA_034116205.1 Ruminococcus sp.
ATTCCGGGTGGCGCCTCCAGCAAGAAAAGCACCCCATGCGGGTGCTTTTCTTGTTGGACCCGAAGGGCGGAATCGGACTGCCGATAGGCGCGAAAGCGCCGTCCGGGTGGCGCCTCCAAGTGGATAACACCCCAAATCTGAACCACAACCGTTCGATTGGGGTGTTATTTGTTTTCAATAACCTATACAGGAAACGGCTTTTCGCGCCGTTTCTTATTTTTTGTAATCGAACTGCGATTTCGGGAATCCCCCCAAATTTGTGCGAGATTTGAAGAATCCCAACAAAACCGACCGCTGCAGTTCGATTAATTTTCTTTTGAAAAAGGAGATATGGTAGATTTGTTTTATGATGGTTGGGTTGAAATATTCACATAGTTGGGATATAATAAACTCATCGATAAACCTGTTACTGTTTGTCAAGAACTTTTTGAAAAAATACAAAAAAAGCGTAACAACAAAGCCGAAAAGCTCAAACAATTTTGAGTGTTGAAAAAAGGGCATGACCAAAAGACCACCGCGTTGTAAAAATTTTTGCGCTGGTCAAGGTAATTAAGGGCAAAGCACAGAGGTGCTTCGCCGTGGCAAGATTATACCGAAGTCACGTTGTCAACATACAAAAAATTCAGAATGGTAATTCCGAATTTTTTGTAAACTCGCTTTGCGACTTCAAGTGTTGACAAGACATTCTTTGGCTCTTGCGTAATAGATACGTAAAAATTTGTTTGCAGTAGCGATCATATATGTGAATGACGGTTATTCAATCAACAATACAGTGCCATAACTCTTGCATAATATATACGCAAGAATTTGTTTAGTCCTGCGATCTTGGCAACGCGCTTAGGTTTTCCTTCATTCTCTTTTTTGATAATGAAATCATACACTGCAGAATCTTCAGTCGGTTTTGATACTTTGAGACTGTGCATAATTTCGTATCCGATTTTTCGAAGAGTGGAAGAGCCTCGCTTTGAAATATTACGATTTGTGCCGACAAACTTTCCTGATTCATACGGTGGAGCATCAATGCCTGCAAACGCTACAAGAGAACTACCATTACGAAAGCGTCTGACATCTCCGATTTCACCAATTAGGCGAACCGAAAGAACGTCCCCAACACCTTTCATCTCTCTAACCACAGAATATTCAGGCAAGGTACTTGCAATTTCTTGCATTTGTGATATAATTAGAGATAAGGTGAGTTCGGCTTCTCTGACCGATTTTACCGCTTGCAGTACCAACATTTTGGTCGATGGGGTACTGGATTTAAGAGTTGGGATATTGTTCTTCGAAAGCTGATATATCGCTATCGCTTGACTTTCGTTGTAACGATATCCTTTTCTTTTAGTCCATTTTTCATAGTCTGAAAGAAACTGTTTTTCGCTCATTTTTTTGATATTGTCATAATGCCAATACTTTTCTACAAAGTCGCAGAGTTTATCCTTTGTACTGTACGCCGGAACGGTTCCTTGCAGTATGCTCTTGATTCCCGGCATAACACCGTCAAGCAGGTTTGCAAGATGTATCTTACAGCCTACTTTTAATCGTACATACTGTTCATATTGTCTTCCCAGTAGTTTGAGTTCTTTGTAGATCTCATCGGGTGGACAATATGCGGTCATAGAAAACCAATGGTCTATGCCATAATTTGCAATTCGGATAGAGTCAATTTTGTCTGTTTTAGCCTTTCTTAAAGTTGCTGCACAATATTTTTTCATGATGTAGGGATTTACAACAACAGTAAAAATATTTGATGTAAGCAGTTTAGCGACAACAACTTGATGATAGCCGCCGGTAGCTTCAAGTACAACCTTTACATCTTCATCGAACGACTTGATACGCTTAATTAGAGTATTTAAGGCTTGTTCGGTGTGGTCAATGTTGTACGGAGCTTCTACAACTTCACCATATGGTCGTAGCATACATACCGTGCTTTTGTCCTTTGAGACGTCAATACCTACGCTGATCATAGAGTATTCCTCCTTGATAAAATAATTGAAAGGTAGAACCACTTACTCTTATTGACACTCATTTTGGCTCGTTACACGAAGGCTATGCTTCAACCTGTTTACTCGAATGCATACAATAAGAGGCGGTCGACAGTTTATCGATCGGATGTGTTAATCCAATAAGAATTACGCCGGACCTTTCCTCTTTATTGTATAAAAATAAGAGTAGTTTTGCAATGCTTTTTGCATTGAGTTTCTACTCTTATATTGTACCAAATAAGAATTTGAGGAGAGAAATTATGATTATTAAAGACATCGAATATAAACTCAAGGATGGAAGGAATGCATTGATTCGTAGTCCGCAGGATGAAGATATTCAAGGGATGTTAGAGTATCTCTATATTTCAGCAGGTGAAACGGACTTCATTTTACGCTACCCTGAGGA
>JAXESA010000261.1:0-3071 GCA_034116205.1 Ruminococcus sp.
GCTATGACATTCCATATATGCTGACAGGTCAGTACAACACCCACCCTCGTCCGGCTATCTCTTTTGTAAAAGAGGATAGAAAAGATTATTTCAAATTTTCAAACGAACTTTACGATATAATTAACAGCTAAACAGGAGAAATAAGAGATATGAATATTTTACTGACAGGGGGAGCAGGTTATATTGGCTCTCACACCTGCATAGAATTAATTAGTGCCGGACATACTGTTGTAATTGCCGACAACTTGTGCAACAGCAGTAAAAAGGCTGTAAGCAGAGTTGAAGAAATCACAGGCACAAAAATTCCTTTTTATGAGATTGATGTTTGTGATTACGATATGCTTTCAAAGGTTTTTGAAGAAAACAAAATCGACTCTGTTATTCACTTTGCAGGTCTTAAGGCTGTAGGCGAAAGCTGTGAAATTCCCCTCAGATACTATCGCAACAATCTGGACAGCACATTAACTCTTCTGGAGGTGATGAAAAAGTACGGTTGTCATAACTTTGTATTTTCCTCATCTGCTACGGTTTACGGTATTCCCGAAACTGTTCCTTTGGTGGAAACAATGCCAACCTCATGCACAAATCCTTACGGTTGGACAAAGCTTATGAATGAACAGATACTTACTGACGCTACAAAAGCAGACCCTGAACTTTCAGTTGTTCTGCTGAGATATTTTAATCCAATCGGGGCTCACGAAAGTGGAATGATTGGGGAAAACCCTAACGGTGTTCCAAATAACCTTATGCCATACATCACACAGGTAGCTGTGGGCAAGCTTGAGCAACTTGGAGTTTTTGGTGACGACTACCCAACCCACGACGGAACCGGTGTTCGTGATTACATCCATGTTGTGGATTTGGCAAAGGGACATGTTAAGGCTATCGACTATGCATCAGTTCACAAGGGTACAGAAATTGTAAACCTTGGAACAGGCGTAGGATATTCTGTTTTGGATATTGTCAAAACATTTATAAAGGTCAACGGCGTGGACATTCCTTATGCTATCAAGCCAAGGAGAGCAGGGGATATTGCAGAGTGTTATGCAGACCCATCAAAGGCTCTTGAGGTTTTGGGCTGGAAGGCCGAGAAGAACCTTGAGGATATGTGTCGTGATTCCTGGAACTGGCAAAAGAAAAATCCAAGGGGTTACGAAAAATAAAAGATTTCAGGTAAACACATAGGCAAGATGTGCAAAAGAATTATAGTCACAATTGTTCAGTGTTTCCTAAGAAAGAAGGATGTATTTTATGAAAAAAAGTGTGAGTGTTATTATCTCTACCGTTATGGTACTGATGATGATAATGACATCTGTTGCAGGTTTTTCTGCCGCAGACAAGTTGACTATTAACGAAAATGTTTCTGCCTCTGTAGGCGACAAGGTTACATATTCTTTGTATGTATCTTCTGTTCCAACAAAAGTTGAAGATTTACAGATGGAAATCTACTATGATGCACAGTACCTTAAGGTAGTTGATGATTCTATAAAGTATGTTGACGGAGGAAGCTCTGTATATAATACAAAGATAGAAAATAAGATTTTGTTCAACAGCGCAAACGGTGTTGAGGGCTGGGATTTCAGCAAAAAGACACTTATGTTCAGCGTATCTTTTACAGTTGAAAAGGCAGGCGCAACAGACCTAACCTATTATATTCAGTGTATGGACTACCTTGAGAATTCCCAGACAGTTGACGAGTACGTCATCACCTGTGATTACCTTGTAGATGGCAAGGCTGTGAAAAAGGATATTGCACCGGTTGTAAACGGCAACGGACAGGGTGGAAACTTTGTTAACTATGAGAATGGCAAAGGTTTAAAAAACGGCGGTAACACCCCTGTTGGTGGTGTTTACGGAATTAACAACGGCGGAAATGCCGGTAATGGCGACGATAACGGCAACGCAAATAATAATGCGAACGGCGGGAATAACGCAAACGATGTAAATAACGGAAATGGCGGAAACAACGTAAATGATGTAAATAATGCAAACAATGCTAATAACGGTGGCGAAAATAATGGCCAGGCAAACAACAATAATGTTGCAGGAGAAGTTGCAACAAACGGTAATGGTCAGGTTGCTACAACAGCTACAACAGTAGTTAAGACCAATTCCTCCGGAGTAGCCGTGACTACACCGGATGGTGAAGCGTCAACTTGGTCTGAGTCAAAAGATTTATGGAGAAATATCGGCATTGTTGCTTTGGCTGTTGCTATTGTAGCTTGCATTGTTATTTTAGTTTTCATTAATCAAAAGAAAAAAAAGAATTATAAAAAATAATTCCGAAAAGGAAAAATATTTCTGTTATTTGTGCATAATAACTATTTTCTATATGAAAAATTTGTGCAAGATTAAGGATAGAAAATAATTACAAAATTGTTGCTTATTTTTTGAATAAGGTGTATAATTATGCCAATGGGATAGACTCCCAAAACTTTGTTAATTTATTCAGGAGGAAATAATCATGAAGAAGTTATTAAGCTTTTTACTTGTAATTGCGGTTGTTATGAGTTTTGCAACTATTGCAATGACAGTATCAGCAGACGAAAACGATGAAGTAGTTGCAGCGGGTGCTTCCGAGGAAGTGCAGGAAGTTGCAGCTGACGACGCTGTTTCAGTTGGTGCAGGTACAGACACAGATGCATCAGGTGCAGCAGGTAGGATTTATTTTGAAAAGCCAAGCGCATGGGCCGGCACAACTTTCAGCACACATATTTGGGAAGTTGAATCCGGTGAATCATTCTTTGGTTTCGGTACTAAGAAAGAAAGACTTACAGAAGAGAATGGTAAGTATTACTATGACCTCAGTATTTTGAGCGACCCAATGGCTCAGCTGGAGGGCGGATTCAAGGCTGGTGTTGACTATTCTATTATGTTCTATGATGATAAACAAAACGAAACCTGCGGTCTTATGTTCAACACAAACTGCATAGGTGACACAGCTTACCTCACAGCAAACGAAAAGACTTTTGAAAACACAGAGGATTCAAGAAAGCACTCTTATCCAATCGCTTGGAAAGACAATGCTAAGAAGTACGGTATTCCTCTTCAGATTACATCTGTAGGTACAA
>JAXESA010000262.1:0-7701 GCA_034116205.1 Ruminococcus sp.
AACGGTAGATGTAGATTTACTCCTTGGCGGTGAAAACTGTGAAACACCTGATGTTGATGTAAGTCCTGATGACTTGGCTTACCTCATTTACACATCAGGCTCAACAGGAAAACCAAAGGGCGTTATGCTAAGGCATATCGGAATTGCAAACTATTTAAGCTACCACGACGCAAACCCTCAGGTAAAGTATGTTGTTGATAATTGCAAGGCTTACGGTTCTGTAACAACAGTATCGTTCGATATGTCCCTTAAGGAAACAGTGCTTTCCTTATGCAACGGTCTGACCCTTGTCTTTGCAGACGATGAACAGACGGTTAACCCCATTGCCCTTGCAAAATTCCTTAAAGAAAATAAGGTGGATGCCTTTAACTCAACTCCTTCAAGGCTGTTGCAGTATATGGAGCTTGATGAATTTGCCGATGCGATGGCTGACTGCAAGGTTATTCTTTCAGGCGGTGAAAAATATACATATAAACTCCTAAAACTTCTACGTGAAAAAACTAATGCAAAAATCCTCAACACCTACGGACCAACCGAAATTACAGTTTCCTCAAACTGTAAGGATTTGACAAACGCTGATGAAATTTCGGTGGGTAAGCCACTGCTTAACTATGTTGAACATATAGTTGATGTTGACAACAACCTGCTCCCTGTGGGTGTTGTGGGCGAACTTCTGATTTCGGGAATAGGAGTTGCACTTGGCTACAATAGACTTCCACAGCAGACGGAGAAGGCGTTTATTGAATTTAACGGTGAAAAAACCTACCGTTCCGGCGACTATGCCAAGTGGACGAAAAACGGTGATGTTGTAATACTGGGCAGAACCGATAATCAGGTTAAGCTGAGAGGTCTTAGAATTGAGCTGGGCGAAATTGAAAAATGCCTGTCAAGTATTGACGGTGTTAAAAGTGCAGTTGCACTTATAAGAAAGGTGAATAACGCTGACGCTATATGCGCCTACTACTCATCGGATATAGAGCTTGATGTGGAATTTGTGAAAAATGAGCTTAAAAAATCCCTGACTGATTATATGGTGCCTTCGGCATATGTGTGTCTTTCTGAAATGCCTCTTACTCCTAACGGTAAAATCAACACAAAGCTTTTGCCTGAGCCACAGTCTTCGGAGAAGAAAACAGGAGTTAACCCTACAACTGCCCTTGAAAAGACTATGTGTAAGATATTCGCCAAGGTGCTTGAGCTTGATAAGGTTTATGCCGATGATAATTTCTTTGATATAGGCGGCAGCTCCCTGACCGTAACAAGGGTAATTATTCTTGCCAATAAAAGCGGTATAGAGATTGCCTATGGCGATGTATTTGAAAATCCAACTCCTGCCTCCCTTGCAAAGCTTTGCGAAAAGGATGATGTGAAGAACGACTTTGAAGATTTAGGCAACTATGATTACAGCAATATAGAAAATGTGTTGCTTGAAAATAACCTTGACAGCTTTAAGAATGGAGATATGCAGGAGATAGGGGATGTACTCCTTACAGGCGGTGCAGGCTTCCTTGGCATACATATTCTGTATGAGCTTCTCCACAGATACAGCGGTAAGGTTTACTGCTTACTTCGTGACAAAAATAACAATCCCGCAGAGGACAGACTTAATATGATTTTCTTCTATTATTTTGAAGAAAGTCTGAAGGAAAAGTATTCCGACAGATTGACTATCCTTAGCGGAGATGTAACAGACAGAGAATCCTTTAATAAATTCCTTGATTTCAACATTGATACTGTTATTAACTGTGCCGCAAATGTAAAGCACTTTTCAAAGGGAACTGACATAGAAGATGTCAATTTGTACGGAACCCTTAACGTAATAGATTTCTGTAAGCAGAAAGATGCCCGTCTTATTCACGTATCAACTATGAGTGTTGGCGGAATGTTTGTGGGCGAACAGGGAGAGGTAACTCATCTAAAGGAAAATATGCTTTATTTCGGACAGCAGACAACTTCTAAATATACCCTTTCAAAATTCCTTGCCGAAAGGGCAATACTCGAGGAAGTGTCAAAGGGCTTTAACGGAAAAATTATGCGTGTGGGTACCCTTTCCGCAAGAAACAGCGACGGTGAGTATCAGATTAACTTTACCACGAACACATTTATGGGTAGGCTTAAATCCAATATTATAATCGGAAAATATCCCTATGATATGATAGAAACACCCTTTGAGCTTTCGCCTATTGATTTTGTTGCAAAAGCAATCCTACTTCTGTCACAGACTCCAAAGAACTGTACTGTATTCCACCCCTTCAATAATCATATGCTGATGATGGGCGACCTGTATATGGAGATGGATAGAATCGGACTTCACTCAAGGGCAGTAGAATCAGAGGAATACGAAAAGGCACTGGAGGAGGCAAAGCAAAATCCGGAAAAGGCAAAAATCCTTTCCAGTATGCTTGCCTACCAGAATATGGCACACGGTCAAAAGGTATTCTCCGTTGGAAAGAGCAATAAATACACTATGCAGGTGCTTTACAGAATGGGCTTCCACTGGCCTGTGACATCCCTTGACTATATGAAACGCTTTATTAATGCACTTAGAGGACTTGGTTTCTTTGATTTTAACTAAGGGAACAAGGAATAATATTAACAAAATAATAAAAACAAAGAATGTAAGGAGAAATTGTTATGAGTAAAGTGAAAAAGCGTGTTTTGATAGTATTGTTGTCCGTTTTGGCGGCTATCTTAATACTGGTGGGTGTGTTCTTCGGTATATATTTTACCAGAATCCAGACCTTCAGCAGTATTGAACAGCTTACAGATTACAGCGATGGCTACAATCTCTATCGTATGGATGTAAAGTACGATTACAGCATTGACGATATTATTGATTACGGCATCACCGACGACCAGTCTATGATTGACGCAATAGTGAAAGAGGCACTTCCAATCCTGCCTGTGAAGATAAAAGCACCGGAATTTGGATGTACTGCCTTTACTATCACCGATAAAGACGGTGATGTTCATATGGGTCGAAATTACGATTTTAGTTTAGACACATCTTCTATGCTGGTTTACTGTACGCCAAAGGACGGATATAAGTCCATGGCATTTGCAGCCCTTGACAATGTTTCGGCAAATGTGCCTGATGAAAGCATCAAAAACAAGATGGCAAGCCTGACTGCTCCTTTTGTATGTCTTGACGGTATAAATGAAAAGGGCGTGTCCATCGCTGTGCTTACCCTTGACAGCGAGCCTGTGCACCAGAACACCGGCAAGCCGGTAATTTCCACCTCCCTTGCCATACGCCTTGTGCTTGACAAAGCGTCATCCACAGAGGAAGCTGTGGAGCTTTTGAAAAAGTATGATATGATTTCTTCCTGTGGCAGAGATTATCACTTTTATATCAACGATGGGTCAGGGGATTGCAGAGTAATAGAGTATGATGTTGGCGGTGAACCAAGAGAGCTTATTGATACTAAGTCCGAGGCGGTTACTAACTTCTTTATTCGTCATAAGGACGAGGTAAAGCCAAATCAGAAAAACGGTATCTACGGTCACGGAAAGGAACGCTATGACGCTGTAATGGATGTTCTAAAGGAGGAAAAGGGCAACTACACCGACGCAACAGTATGGAATGGAATGGAAGCGGCAGCACAAGACCCCAATCCAAATGACATCACAAGTAACACACAATGGTCTATTTCATATAACAATACCGACCTTACCGCCGATATTGTCTTGCGTCGCAACTGGGATGACATAACACATTGCGATCTGGAAAGCAAGGTGACAACACCGTTAAAATGAGTAATACCCGGAGTTTTCGGTAAAAAGCATTATGTAAGTGAAATCAAATAAAGAGATTTTACACATATTAAAAGGTCCCTCCTGTTAGGTACAATGTATCTGATGGGAGGGATTTTTTACAGGCTCTTTGTCAATAGTTAAGGTAAACCCGAAAATGAAAAAGAGAAATAAACAAGTGATAGCTAGTCAAGCTGTCCCTTGTTTTTTATCAAATTAATATACCTTAGAAAACACTAACCGGGCAACCCTAAAGGGCTACCCGGTTAACTTTGTATGACGGGCATATCAATGCTCTGTGGTGAAAGTCCACCGAGGTGTAGTTACCGACGAACTTTAAAGCGATTTGCAAGTTTCACACCGTGAGGTGTGGGAGAGAAGAAGCAATAGCAAAATCGTAGCCCTGCGGACAGAAACTTATACTAATACTAATACTTGATAAAAAACAGCCTATGTAATTATCTTGTTAGTGGTTTTGTGAGTTGCCTATACAAAATGTGATAAGATACCATTATTAAGTGTGTAAGATGAAAAACTATAAATTTTTGTTTGTCACTCAAAATTAACTAATATTTAAAACTCTTTGAATATACCGGTTCCTTTTGACAATTCACTCTTACAATATGATGTTTTTGAAAAATAAAGCATTAAAAAAAAGTTTTATTCAGTGTATGGGTGAGTGTATTTTGCCTTTTTGGGAAGAAGAGGTGTTATTCACTGTAGTTGGGGGAGAGATGAAAGAATTTACAGTCTATCTTATTGATTGATTTATTGTCAAAGCAATGGCATAGTTACAAGTGACTTGTCATTCAATGTAATCGCATAAAACAATAAAATATATGTAGTCTACTTTTGAGCAGACGATTAATCAAGGCACTCACTGAAAAGTGGGTGTTTTTTTACCGGAGATTACACTTTGCGTCAAGGCAAAAAGAGCTACCACAAATATTGCAGTAGCTCTTTTTTAATTAAGGGTCAATTTATCTTAGAAATCAGGTAGAGTTGGAAAATCATCAATAAGCCAAGAACCGTTATCGTCCTTTATAAGAACAACAAAAAATGAAGTTGATGTTTCGGGGTATAAGGCGGAACGCTTAACCGTTTCCATTTCAACCGAAACATAAATACTGCATGTGTTTTTATCAATCTTTTCTTCACCTATTTCTGTCAATTTAGCCCATGCCATTCCGTCAACATCACCATTGTGGAAGAAAGACTTTTTACACTTTTCAGTACAATATTGCTTCATTTTTTGGTAATCGGATTCTTCAAAGGAGGCAAAGAAATTTTCTGTAATTTCAGTCGGGTTCAATGAGGCAATTTCTTTTTTGACCTGAGCATTTGTAAGGCAACTCAAAAGGATTAATGTTACCATTGTTACTGCTACAGCAGTAATTGTCAATGTGGGCTTTTTGAACTTCGCCATATAGCGTATTCTCCGCTTTACATCAGCCTTACCGCTTTGCAGAGAGGTTGTACCCGGAACATATTTCTCCTTTCCGGCGGTTGCGGTTTTGAATAAAAGCATAGCGTAGCTCTGCTTATTCTCGGTATACTTCAAAGTACGCTGGTCGCAATAAACCTCGATGTCACGCTTGAAGATAAAGAAACTGAACCACATAATCGGGTTAAACCAGTTAAGGCAAAGCACAAGTGTAGCAACAGCCGACCAAAGGATATCAATGTGCTTCATATGACTGAGCTCGTGGAAAAGAGTATCTTCTTTCTCCGCTTCACTCAGATTTTCGGGAATATAGATTGACGGTTTAAACAGTCCAATCAGCATAGGCGTTGTATCAGCAAAATACAAAGCTATATTTCTCTTTATATTCAGCTTTTCTTTACAAATGTCCAATATATGCAGTGTGTTGTCATCACATTCCCTTCGATGTTTTTTAAGCTTGTACCTGTACACAGCAAGGATAGTTATGAAATAACCCAGTAATAAAAGTGTTCCGCCTGCCCAAACATAAGTGACAATTTCGTCAATTTGGATAGTATAGCCAATTTCCGATTTGCTCTCCGGAACGTCATAATTATCAGCTTCAATCATCTTTTGAAGTCCTACGGCAACGGTGTAGTTATCATCATCCTCCTTGCTGTCCTCGGTATTATAACTACGGAAAGACGATTGAATAACAGTATTCTCATCCACCTTGACGGTATTGAAAACAGAAACAGGACTTGTGGGCAACGATGGAATAATAAGGCGTATCAAGAGTACTGTCCATATAAGGAAATGCCATTTTGCCTTTAATCTGTTTTTGAAAATCAACTTAAACAGTATTATAAAAATTGCTGTTACGGAAAGGTATATTGTGGTTTGAATAAGAAAAGCGTAAACTTCGTAAAACGGAGAGGTAGTTTGGGTCAAACCCAAAAGCCAGTCTGTAAAAATATCAGTTCCCATAGCCTACTCCTTTCCCATTTTTTCTATCAAACTCAAAAGCTCCTCGGTTTCCTTTTCCGTAAGGTTTGAGTCTGCCGCAAGATTTGTAACAAGCATACTCACCGAACCGTCATATACACGATTGATAAAGCTTTTCGTTTCCTTTAGTCTGCATTCCTGCTGAGAAATCAGAGAATAGTAGCGAAAGACTGCACCCTCGTCATTTATGGCAATAGCTTTTTTTGAAACAAGCCTGCGGACTAAGGTTTTGATAGTGGAATCACTCCAACCCGTACTTGAAAGCACCTTCCTGATTTCCGAGATAGTCGTCAGCGGATTTTTCCACAGATATTCCATAACCATCCATTCGGATTCTGAAATATTGATTTCTTTCTTCATAAGTATCACCTCATTTAATCAGTTTACAGCTGTAACCTTTAATTATAGTCTACAACTGTAAACTGTATTTGTCAAGAGTTTATTTCAATTTTTCTTTATTTCGGCATAAAACCGACCCCCTAAGTAGATTTTTTGGTCTAACTTAGGGGGTCGAATCACTGTTAACGGGACTAACTACTTTTCACAGGGGAATGAGCTAATTGAACCGTTAACAAATTTTTGTATATATGTTGCGTCTTTGATGTTGATTTCATCCTTGTCAAAAACATTTGCAGCATATTTTTGTAAATCAGTAAGGGTGCTGTTCTTTACCAAATACTTTTGAACAAGTGTGGCGTCCTTAACAGTCACCTGTCCGTCAAGGTCAACATCTCCGTATAGGGGAGCGTCCTGAACCTTAACATTAACGGTGGCATCCTTGCCTCCTGCGGTGATTGTAATTTGGGTTGTACCTTTCTTTACGCCTGTTACAACACCGTGTTCATCCACAGTTGCAATTCCTTCGTCCTTTGATGTGTACTTAACATCTGCATAGGCTGACGCACTTTCAGGCATAATCACTTCGCTTATAGCATTGGACTTACCGGTAAATACAAATATGTCCTCTGCCGATACACTTTTTACCTCATCGGGAACAGGCATCAGGGTAACTCCCGGTGAATATGTGCCCATATCGGTAAACTTATCATCTGTGCCGATTTCTGTCCAGCTGTGGTCGTCCTTTGGAACAAGCATAAACTTAAGATGTGCGGCGTTCTGGTTGTAATTTGTAAATACGCTTGAAGGTACTTCGTCCGAAAGGAATGTTACAGTTTTTGTTTCCCCAACCTGTAAATCAGGGAGAACCTCCTCGCCATAGGAGGTGTAAACAGGGCTGTTATCGGTTATTGACTCGTCAAAGGATTTTGCCTCGGCATACTTATCGTGGTTGATGAATTTAACATAATCTCCGCCTGCGTATGGCAAGTTTCCGTCATTTACAAGTTCAACTGTAACTGCATACTGGGAGTTGCCGTTTTCATCAGTAACATATTTTACAGGAGTTATTGTTCCCCCTGTGATTATAACCTTTGAGGTATTTGTAAACTTGAATTCCTCCGACTTCTGAAGAACATTCTCTCCATCTGTTATGGTAGAATACATTGAAATTGTACTTGGGT
>JAXESA010000263.1:0-8194 GCA_034116205.1 Ruminococcus sp.
ACTTACCCTTTCTATGCAGCTTGCAAAAGAGGGTTTTCTTGAGAAACACGGAGTTCAGCTTTTGGGTGCAAATCCCGAAACTATTGACAAGGCTGAGGACAGACAGATGTTCAAGGACACAATGGAGTCCATCGGTCAGCCCGTTATTCCATCCCTTGTTGTAAATGATGTTGAGTCTGCCGTTGAGTTTGCCGACAAAATCGGCTACCCTGTAATTATTCGTCCTGCATTTACCTTGGGCGGTACAGGCGGAGGAATTGTTGACAACGAGGATGAGCTTAGGGAGATTACTTCAAACGGTCTTGAGCTTTCACCAATTACACAGGTGCTTGTTGAAAAGTGTATTGCAGGTTGGAAGGAGATTGAGTTTGAGGTTATCCGTGACTCGGACGGAAATGTTATCACAGTCTGCTCAATGGAAAACTTTGACCCTGTTGGTGTTCACACAGGCGACTCTATTGTTATTGCACCTGCTGTTACATTGGCTGATAAGGAATATCAAATGCTCCGTTCAGCATCCTTAAATATTATTCAGGCTCTCGGTGTTGAGGGCGGTTGTAACTGTCAGTTTGCTCTAAATCCCGAAAGCTTTGAATATGCTGTAATAGAGGTAAACCCAAGAGTTTCCCGTTCCTCTGCCCTTGCATCAAAGGCAACCGGTTACCCAATTGCAAAGGTTGCAGCAAAAATTGCAATCGGCTACACATTGGGCGAAATTAAAAATGCAGTTACAGGATCTACATATGCCTGTTTTGAACCTGCACTTGACTATGTTGTTGTAAAGTTCCCAAAATGGCCTTTTGATAAGTTTGTATATGCAAAGAGAACCTTGGGAACACAAATGAAGGCAACAGGCGAGGTTATGGCTATAGCTCCAACCTTTGAACATGCAATTATGAAGGCTGTTAGAGGAGCAGAAATTTCTCACGACACTCTGGACGACAAAATGTTTGAAAAGATGAGTGATGAAAACATTATCGACAGACTTTCTGTTTGTGATGACCAGAGAATTTTCTGTGTTTTCGAGGCTCTTAAAAGAGGAGTTTCCGTTGACAAAATCCACGAAATCACCCTTATTGACGAGTGGTTCCTAAATAAGCTTATTTTACTTGTTGATATGGAGAAAACCCTCAAAGAGGGAAATATTGATGAAGAAACATATATGAAAGCCAAAAAGCTTGGCTTCCTTGACAGAACTATTGAAAAGTTCACAGGGGAAAAATGTCAGTTCACCAGCACCCCTGTATATAAAATGGTTGATACCTGTGCGGCTGAGTTTGATGCAGAAACACCGTATTTCTACAGTACCTTTGACGAAGAGAACGAGGCGGAGCAGTTTATTGCCCAGAGGAATTCAGGCAGAAAGACAGTTATCGTATTCGGCTCAGGCCCTATCAGAATTGGTCAGGGTATAGAATTTGACTACTCCTCTGTTCATTGTGTATGGTCACTGAAAAAGGCAGGTTTTGATGTTGTTATTGTAAACAACAACCCTGAAACAGTTTCAACCGACTTTGACACAGCCGACAGACTTTACTTTGAACCACTTACAAATGAAGATGTAATGGGCATTATCAAAACAGAAAAGCCTATTGGTGCAGTTGTTGCCTTTGGCGGTCAGACAGCAATTAAGCTGACAAAATATTTGTCCGACAACGGTATTCAGATTCTCGGTACATCAGCAGACGCTATTGATATGGCAGAGGACAGAGAAAGATTTGACGAGCTGCTTGAAAAGTATCACATAAAGCGTCCAAAGGGCTTTACAGTTATGAACTGTGACGAGGCGCTGGAAATAGCCGACAAAATCGGCTACCCTGTTCTTCTTCGCCCTTCCTATGTTCTTGGTGGTCAAAATATGATTATCGCCTTTAACGAGGCTGATGTTAAGGAATATATGGCTATCATTTTGGCACAGAACATTGAAAACCCTGTTCTTGTTGACAAATATATGATGGGAACAGAGCTTGAAGTTGACGCAATCTGTGACGGCGAGGATATCTTAATTCCGGGTATTATGGAGCATATTGAAAGAGCAGGTGTTCATTCAGGTGACTCAATTGCTGTATATCCTGCTTGGAATATTTCCGACAAAATGACAGATACCATTATTAAGTCATCAAGAGATTTGGCACTTTCACTTGAAACAAAGGGTCTTGTTAACATTCAGTACTTGATTTATGATAACGAGCTTTATGTAATCGAGGTTAACCCTCGTTCTTCAAGGACAATTCCTTACATCAGTAAGGTTACAGGTGTACCAATGGTTGACCTTGCAACCCGTGCAATGTTCGGCGAAAAGCTAAAGGATATGGGCTATGGCACAGGCCTTTACAGAAAGAGTCCTTATGTTGCGGTAAAGGTTCCTGTATTCTCCTTTGAAAAGTTGATTAATGTTGATAACCACCTTGGCCCTGAAATGAAGTCAACAGGTGAAGTTCTCGGTCTTGCAAGTACGTTGGAGGAGGCTCTTTACAAGGGTCTTATCGGAGCAGGCTACAAGATGAAGCGTGGTGGCGGTGTGTTTATCACCGTAAGGAACAGCGACAAATGCGAAATCGGAGATGTTGCTAAGAAGTATGCCGACCTTGGCTTTAAGATTTACGCCACAGAGGGAACAGCAAATTACCTTAGAGAATATGGCATTAATGCAGTTTCTGTTAAGAAAATCCATGAAGATAAAAACGACAACACATTAACTCTTATTGAAAGTGGCAAGATTCAGTATGTTATTTCAACCTCTGCAAAGGGCAGAATGCCTAAGCGTGACTCGGTTAAAATCCGCAGAAAAACAGTTGAAAGAAATATCCCTTGCCTTACATCCATAGACACAGCCAACGCTCTTGCAGACTGCCTCAAAAGTAAGTACAGTCAGATAAGCACAGAGCTTGTTGACATTAACAATATGAGGGAAGAAAAGATGAAACTTAAATTCACTAAGATGCACGGTACAGGAAATGACTACATCTATTGCAGTACTTTTGACCAGAAGATTGACAACCCGGAGGCTTTGGCTGTAAGACTTTCTGACAGACACTTTGGAATAGGTGGCGACGGTATTATTCTTGTTTGCCCAAGCGATAAGGCTGACGCTAAGATGAGTATGTTTAACCTTGACGGTTCCGAGGGTAAGATGTGCGGTAACGGTATTCGCTGTGTGGGCAAGTTCCTCTACGACCACGGTATGGTTGACATCAATGAAAAAGACGAAATCACAATCGAAACCCTTTCAGGAATTAAGTACCTTAAGGCATACACCCGTGACGGAGAGGTTAAGTCACTTAGGGTTGATATGGGCAAGGCGATCCTTGACCCAAAGGAAATCCCTGTTGCAATGGATAAGGAAAAGGTAATTGATGAGCCTTATACAATAGACGGTGAAGAGTACAGAATCACCTGTGTTTCAATGGGTAACCCCCACTGTGTAGTATTTATGCAGGGCGATATTGACCACATAGAAATTGAAAAGATTGGCCCTAAGTTTGAAAACGATAAGCTCTTCCCTGAGAGAGTAAACACAGAGTTTGTCAAAGTACTTGACGACCATACAATCAAGATGAGAGTATGGGAGAGAGGTTCAGGTGAAACTTGGGCTTGTGGAACAGGTGCTTGTGCAGTTGCAGTTGCAGCTTGCGAAAACGGTCTGTGCAAAAAGGGTGAGGACATCACCATCAAGCTAAAGGGTGGCGACCTTGTTATTAATTACACAGACGATACTGTTTATATGACAGGCGATGCCGAAAAGGTATTTGAGGGTACAGTTGAAATCTAATTGATTGAAAATTTAAAATTCCTTTTTGTCAGCCTCATTTGTGGGGCTGACAATGGCATTTTTAATGGACGTTGATTATAATTAGGAAAAGATAAGATAAGGATAAATCAGGAGGAAGTAAAATGAGCAAGATTCCTACAAAGTATATATTTGTCACAGGCGGCGTTGTATCCGGCCTTGGCAAAGGTATCACAGCGGCATCCCTTGGTCGTCTGCTAAAGTCAAGGGGACTTAAGGTAGCTGCGCAGAAGCTTGACCCATATATTAATGTTGACCCGGGCACAATGAGCCCTTACCAGCACGGAGAGGTTTATGTTACAGAGGACGGTGCCGAAACAGACCTTGACCTTGGACACTACGAGCGTTTCATTGACGAAAACCTTAACAAATTCTCTAACCTTACAACAGGTAAGGTGTATTCCAATGTTCTTGAAAAAGAAAGAAGAGGAGATTACCTTGGCGAAACTGTTCAGGTAATTCCACACATCACAAACGAAATAAAGCACTTTATTTATCAGGTTGGTAAAAATACTGACGCCGATGTTGTAATTACAGAAATCGGCGGTACAGTTGGCGATATTGAGTCACAGCCATTTTTAGAGGCTATCCGTCAGGTAAGTCTTGAGGTTGGC
Source organism: Ruminococcus sp. (assembly GCA_034116205.1). Taxonomy (GTDB): domain Bacteria; phylum Bacillota; class Clostridia; order Oscillospirales; family Acutalibacteraceae; genus Ruminococcoides. The sequence goes on from JAXESA010000263.1 coordinate 4,405, forward strand.
AGAGAAAACAGTATCTTCATCCATGTTTGCCTTGTTCCTTACATAGCAGGCAGTGAAGAACACAAAAGTAAGCCTACTCAGCATTCTGTTAAGGAACTTCGTGCCCTTGGTATAAACCCCGACATTATTGTCCTGAGATGTGACAAGCCTCTTGAGGAATCCATCTTCAAGAAGATTGCAATGTTCTGCAATGTTAAGCCTGACTGCGTTATTGAAAATATTACAATTCCTGTACTTTACAAAGCACCTCTTATGCTTGAAAAGGCTCATTTCTGCGATGTTGTATGCCGTGAGCTTAACATTGACGCAAAGCCGGGAGATATGAAGGAATGGCACGAAATGCTGGAGAGGATTGACGCCAGAGAAAAGACTGTGAAAATTGCACTTTGCGGTAAATATGTACAGCTCCACGATGCTTACCTTTCTGTTGCCGAGGCACTTCGCCATGCAGGTTATGAGAATAAGGCTTTTGTGGAGATTAAATGGGTTGACACAGAGCTTATCACAGAATATACAGTTGACGACCTTTTGGGTGATGTTGACGGAATACTTGTTCCCGGTGGATTTGGCCAGCGTGGTGTTGAAGGCAAGATAAAAGCTGCCGAATATGCCCGAAAGAACGACATTCCTTACCTTGGTATCTGCCTTGGTATGCAGGTTGCAGTTATTGAATTTGCAAGAAATGTTATCGGCTTTGAAGATGCTAATTCCGGCGAATTTGCCCCTGAAAGCAAGCACAAGGTTATCGACATTATGGAAGAGCAGATGGGCGTTGTTACAAAGGGTGGCACAATGCGTCTTGGTGCTTATCCTTGTAAGGTTAGAAAGGACTCTATGCTTGAAAAGGCATACGGCATGGGCGAGGTTGCCGAAAGACATCGTCACCGTTATGAGTTTAATAACGAATTCCGTGATGTATTTGAAGAAAACGGTATGATAATATCCGGTACATCACCAAATGGTCTTTTGGTTGAGGCTGTTGAAATTCCGGCAAACAAGTTCTTTTTGGCTGTTCAGTATCATCCTGAATTCAAGTCAAGACCAACAAATGCTAATCCGGTATTCAGAGAGTTTATCAAGGCTTCTTTGGAAGATTAATTATAAATTTAATTTCTTAAGAATGGAGTGTTAATATGAAGGTAAATAAGAATTTTGACAACTTAGTTCCAAACTATCTTTTTGCAGATATTGCAAAGAGGGTTAACGAATATTGCAAGGCAAATCCCGACAAAAAGGTTATTAAGCTTGGTATCGGCGATGTTACCCTGCCAATCCCCCAAATTGCAGTTGACGCTATGAAGAAGGGAGCAGAGGATTTAGGCAATAAGGAAACCTTTAAGGGTTACCCTGACTATGAGGGATATGAATTTGTAAGAAAGGCTGTTGCCGACTACTACGCAACATTTGGTGTTAAGATTGCCCCAAGTGAAGTGCTGATTACAGACGGTGCAAAGAGCGACTCCGCAAATATTCAGGACATCTTTGACAAGGACAACACAGTTCTTGTAACTGACCCTGTTTACCCTGTTTATGTTGACAGCAACATTATGGCAGGAAGAGAGATTATCTATGCTGATTCTAAAGAAGAAAACGGCTTTGCCGCTATGCCAGACGACAGCGTAAAGGCAGATATCATCTACCTTTGCTCACCAAACAACCCGACAGGCTCTGCATATTCCTACGACCAGTTAAAGGCTTGGGTTGACTATGCAAACAAGAATGATGCTATCATCATCTACGATGCGGCTTACGAAGCATTTATCACAGACGATTCCCCAAGGAGTATTTTTGCAGTTGAAGGCGCAAGAACCTGTGCTATTGAGCTTTGCTCACTTTCAAAGACAGCAGGCTTCACAGGTACTCGCTGTGGCTACACAGTAATTCCAAAGGAGCTTGAAAGGGACGGCAAAAACATCTATCAGATGTGGTACAGAAGAGAGGCTACAAAGTTTAACGGTGTTTCTTGGCCTGTTCAGTGCGCCGCCGCCGCAGTACTTTCAGAAGAGGGTCAAAAGCAGTTTAAGGAGAACATTAAGTATTATCAGGAAAATGCAAGGATTATCTCCTCTGCTATGGACGAGCTTGGCATCTACTACACAGGTGGTAAAAATTCCCCATACATCTGGCTAAAGTGCCCTAACGGTATGGGTAGCTGGGAATTTTTCGACTATCTCCTTGAAAATGCCAATGTTGTGGGTACTCCCGGAGAGGGATTTGGCAAGAACGGTGAGGGTTACTTCCGTCTTACCTCCTTCGGCGACAGAGAAAACACCATTGAGGCTGTAAGAAGAATTAAGGAACTACTTTCTAAGTAATCAATTAACAAAATTAAAAAATTATTAACAGAAAAACAGCATATCATACAAATTAACACCCGAAATTTTGGGTGTTAATTTTATTGTAGTAAAAATCTGTTTGTGTTATAATTTGTGTAAAGATTGGAGGAAAACTTATGAAGAAAATATTATCTTTGATAATGTCTTCAGCAATGGTTGCAAGTGCAATTACTATTGCTCCTGCCGTTTCTGCCTCACAGGCAGACAAAACCCCTGTTGCAGACAGCTCATTTACAACTTCTGTTAATGCCGATGATTTTAGCTGGGACAACGCCTCGGTTTATTTTTTGCTTACTGACCGTTTTAATAACGGTAACACCAGCAATGACCACAGCTATGACAGAGGTCTTGAAAAGGACGGTTCAGTTACTACGGATATGAAAAGTGACGCAGCATCCTTCCAGGGCGGTGACTTTGCAGGTATTACAAAAAAGATTAACGAGGGATATTTTAACGATTTAGGTGTAAATGCCCTTTGGATTTCTGCCCCTTACGAGCAGATTCAGGGATATTCCTGCTCCGGTAACGGAAAAAGCTCTTTCCCGCACTATTCATATCACGGTTACTATGCCGGAGATTATTCGGAGATTGACCAGAACTTCGGCACTCCGGAGGAGTTTGAAACAATGGTTGATACAGCCCACGAAAAGGGCTTGCGTGTTGTTTTGGATATTGTTATGAACCATCCCGGATACAACACTATGTATGATATGAACAAGTTTGGTTTCGGTATGCTTAAGGATGGTTGGGATACTAACTACTATTCCTTTGCAGGCGACAACAACACATATCACAACTACATTACCTATACTAACGCAAGTCAAACAGAAGAACTTTCAAAACTTTGGGGTACATGGTGGGGTGGCTCCTGGATGAGAGCCGGTATTTCCGGTTACCCTGCGGTTGGAACAGATGACCTGACCGGTTCAGCAGGCGGTGAACTTCCTGACTTCAGAACAGAAAGTGAAGAAGAGGTTGAAGTACCTACATTCTTGCAGAACAAGTGGAAGTCTGAAGGCTCATACGATGAAAAAATGGCTGACCTTGAACAGTGGTTTACCTCAACAGGAAACACAAAAAGGGTTAGAAATTATCTTTGCTACTGGCTCAGCAGTTATGTTGAGGAGTACGGTATTGACGGCTTTAGATGCGACACTGCTAAGCATGTAGAAAAGGATTCATGGGCAGCACTTAAAGATACCTGTGTTAAGGCTCTTAACACCTGGAGAGAAAATAACCCAACAAAAGCCGGAGCAAACTGGGACGAGGACTTTTGGATGACAGGAGAGGTTTACGGAAAGGGACTTTCAAATGCAAACGACCCGTACTTCGCAGAGGGCAAGTTCGATTCTACAATCAACTTTGCATTTTCCGGTGGCGGTGGAGTTTCCGCAGTTTCATCAATAAACGAAACATACAAAAAATATGCAGAAAATATCAATACTGCTGACAAC
>JAXESA010000264.1:0-2366 GCA_034116205.1 Ruminococcus sp.
TTTACTCACGATTCTTAAAGAAATTCTTTAAGAATCTTTTTTTAACGCATACAAACGAATTTTTTAATTAAATTGAGACTCGAATGTGTCGAGGCCAAAAGGGAGATAAAAAAATGAATAAAATTTTTAGAAGATGGAAAAAAGCAGTTGCAATAGCAGGAATAATAATAGTAGCAATTTATTACATAAAGGTATATCTGATTTTCAATGCTCCACTAATAAACATTGAACATATTAATTATACTTCAACTAATTTTATCAACATTAATATAAATAGTAACAATGTTCATTAACTTGCTACTTCATCAACTGCTTGTGTACTATTTCCTGTATAATTAATAGCTTGTCTGCACCAATAAGCAAGGATAGGGATTGGCATTTCACAAATCTCGGAGTATTGCCACCCTGTCGTCTTACACAAATGGATTATTGATTGAGAATCAGGTAATGCATCTATGCAACCATCTGTTCGATTTCTTTCTGTGTAGGTTTGTTTGTTTCCTTTACTTCCGTAGCTTTTGCCTCTGTAAACTTTCCCGACATTTCAGCCTGAAGAGCTATTACATCTTCCAAGTCAAGTGCCAATATATCTTCATAAACTAACTTCTGTCCGTCAATTTCGGCAAGTTCGGCAATAAGAGCGTAAGGGATTTCCTCTGATGATTTTGCTTTTTGTTGTGCTTGCAGTAAATCGTAACCTTTTCCTTTGTGAAGCACAGCAATTTTACCTGATGGTAGGGTAAGTGTTTTTGTCATAAATTTCATTCTCCTTAATTTTTTGTATTTGAGTTATATTTTTATACTGTTCAAAAAGTGTTCAAAAACCGTTCTGTTGAATTTTACTGTCGGGGTTGGTATAAATTATCATCCGAAGTCATTTTATCCCTCTTAAAATCGATTTTAAAAATTTTGGGTCATTTTTAAAGTCTCATATCTTTTTCTTGTTGTAATATCTACAGGCGAATACGGAACAGAACAAGCAATCAGAGCAAGTGCTAACGCCCAAAATCTGTCTGCGTGTCCGTTTACTTCGGAGGAGTCAGCATCAAAACGAATATTTCCTGCTTTTGTTGCAATTCTTCTTATTGAGTGTAAATCTTCTCGGATATCGTGTTCATTTGGTATGAATACGGATTTATCTTCAAAGTTTGTACGGAGGTTGTATGCCATTTCCTCTTTTGAACGATTAGTAAACATTACCGCCTCGACTCTGTATTGTCCGAAGTCTTTTTGTGCAGTTTCAGCAAGTTGCATTCCTATGCCGGTAGAGTCAATACAACATCTTCGCAGTTTTGGGTGTTTTAAAATCTCTGATACTATCTCATATTGGATATGAAAAGGGGTTTTTTCTAAAACTTTAACCTTTCTTGTATATTTGGAGTTTTCAAGTCTTTCAAGACACCATATAACCGTTAAGTCTTTTCTTCTGCCGATGTCTATCCCGACATATAAATCGCCTCTTATTGTTTCAAGTGATTTTAAAACATCCTGCATCTCACAAGTTGCAATAAGTTCATACGGAAGAAAAGCACAAGCCTCGTCAATAGCGATACAACAATACTCTTGAAACCAAGTATAATCGTCAAAACAGTTCTTGCATTCTTCATCTAACCATGCCTGTCGTTCTTCTTGCGTTGTAGGTCTGCCGTAGATTTTATCAATCAAGCCTTCGTCAACGGCAAGTTGTATCGGGGTTTTGTGATGACTCCATTTGAGTTTACCTTTTTGAACCTGATCCAAGAATTTGTAATAAAGACAGCTTTGACCGTTGTGGGTTGAAAGAATCCTTAGAGGATATCCCCAAGTAATACAAGGTCGTGCTGCTTTCCATAATTCTTCGGGATTGTTGTGGAATGCAAATTCATCGAGTACGACTTTTCCGCCTTTGGAACGAAACCCTTTCGGATTTGATGACAATGCATGGATTTTTGTTCCATTAGAAAATTGAATGACATCAGCTTTGATGTCTTTTTCTTTATCCAAAATCTGCTCGCCTAAGTCTTTTGCAGCGATATTAAACAAAGTTGCCCATTGTTTGCAATAATCAATGTACTCTCGTGCTGCCGATTCATCCGCAGAAGAAAACCACACAGCCGGAACTGTCCGTTTTACGCAATCTCTTACATCTTCATAACTTTGTACATACGTTGCTCCTATTCTTCGGGATTTCTCCCATATTTTTACTTTTGAATTATCATCTAACCACCGCATTTGATACGGTAGAAAAAAATTAGTTTTCTTCGATTTCTTCGTTATTATTGTCATTGTGAGTGATTCCCAACACCTCTTCTTCAATTTGTGCAATAAGTTCAGGAGTCAACCCTCTTGGAGTCGCTTTTTCTTCTTTTTTAGCCACTATGTCCTCA
>JAXESA010000265.1:0-4089 GCA_034116205.1 Ruminococcus sp.
TGCCACATTTTTTTGTTGATGAAGAAATTGAGTCAAAGGAATACAGCCTTTTCGGTGAGGACGGTCGTCATATTGCCAAAAGCCTTAGAATGAAGGAGGGTGAAAATCTCACCCTGTGTTCACCCAGCGGGACTGTTCACAACTGCGTTGTCCATAAGGTTGACGGGGACTTTGTAGAGGTCAGCATTTTGTCAAGTGAGCAAAGCCGGGCGGAGCCAAGTGTTAAGGTTACTTTGTATCAGGCACTACCCAAAGGGGACAAGATGGAATTTATCATTCAAAAGGCTGTGGAAATAGGAGTGACGGAGATTGTCCCTGTGATTTCCTCACGGTGCGTCAGCCGTCCCGACCAAAAATCTTTGAGCAAAAAGCTTTTAAGGTGGCAAAAAATCGCCAAACAGGCGGCTATGCAAAGTGGCAGAGGAATTGTCCCAAAGGTAAAGGACGCTGTTCCCTTTGAAAAGGGTGTGGAAAACGCAAAGGGCGAAAAGGTTATCTTTTATGAGCTTGGTGGAGAAAGTGTAAAGGATATACTTTCGGACAAGCAAAAGGAAATCAGCATCTTCATCGGCAGTGAGGGCGGTTTCAGTGGTGACGAGGTTGACTTGGTGCTGAAAAACGGCGGTCGAAAGGCAACCCTTGGCAAAAGAATTTTAAGGGCAGAAACTGCTCCACTTGTGGCATTGACCGTAATAATGTACGAAACAAATAATTTGGAGTGATAAAAGTGATAAAAATGACAGGAATAATTTGTGCTTTGAAAATTGAGGTTGACGGACTAAAGGAGGTTATGACTAATACGGAGAAAAAAACCGTTGCCGGTCTTGACTTCTTTAAGGGGGAAATAAACAACCGTGATATTGTACTTCTGGAGTGCGGAATCGGCAAGGTTAATGCCGCCATAGGCACACAGATAATGATTGATTATTTTAGTCCTGATGTTATCATTAATTCAGGCATTGCCGGCAGTCTTAGCAAGGATTTGAAAATCGGTGACATTGTAATATCAAAGGACTGCGTTCAGCACGATATGGATGGTACTGAAATGGGCGACCCAAGGGGAGAAATCTGGTACACAGACGAAAAGAGGATTGATATTCCTGCCGACAAGGCTACATACGAAAAACTCCTGAAATGCTGTCAGGTGGTAAAGGGAACAAAAGCAGTTTTGGGAAGAGTAGCAACAGGCGACACATTTGTTGCAAGCATTGACAGAAGAAAGGCAATCGCAGATGAGTTTGGGGCATTGTGCTGTGAAATGGAGGGCGGAGCCGTCGGTCATGTGTGCTACCGCAACAAAGTGCCGTATGCAGTTCTTCGCTCAATCAGCGATGACTTTAACAACAATGAGTTTGTGGATTTTGAAAAATTCCGCTACACAGCCGCCGAAAACTCAATTAAGGTTATGAAGGAGTTTCTTAAATAAGCAAAGAAAATAAATGAAAAAGGCTACCGCAAAACTTGGGAAACACTGATTAAATCAATTTACACATCTTGTTTGCATATTTTCCGCCGGTTTGCCCAAAAAATCCTGGTCATGCGTCAGCATTACTGCGGTTTTTTGAACAAACTGACAAAAAATCTGTCTGCGCAATCTGTGCAAATGATTTATTCAGTGTTTCCCTTGGTTTGCGATAGCCCATTTTTTTGTCCGATTTTTATCCCATTGAAAAGTCCAAAACCTTGTTGACGGACTTCTGAAACACCTGCCATTCTTCCTTTTTCTCCATAATCTGCTTTTGCCCCTTGTTGGTGAGGTGGTAGTATTTTTTCTTTCTGCCATCGGTGTCGTCCCAGTAGCTTTCAAGGAGGTTTTCCTTTTCAAGTGCGTGGAGTATGGGGTACAGAGTGCCCTCCTTAAGGGAAAACACATTGTCGCTTAAGGTTTCAATTTCCTTTATAATTTTATATCCGTATAAATCCTTGTTTTTCAGTACACTCATTACCAGCATAGATGTACTTCCCTTTATTAACTCTTTACTGACTTTCATAGTAATCCTCCTTAACTTTCTATTTCGTATGCAAATGCTCGATTTCCTGTGTTATCCTCTGTTTCTGCATCTGCTGACCATAACACCATAGTTGATAATCGGTTGTTTTGGAAATTCAGCTGAACAGAACTATACTCGTCACTGTTGTTAATTCTGAAATTAAAGGAGTAGTTTAATTCCTCCCTGTTGTGGTTGCTGTTGTTACCAAAAACAAGAGCAGATGATTGGCATTTCAGAGCAAGGTCATACTGTAAAAATTCATCAATGGTTGTACTGTTTGATTCTTTCCACCAAATTGTATATGATTGATTTTCACCACTCTGCACATCTTGGTACATACCTTTTTTGAATTTGTCTAAATCCTCAATGTTAAGTCCTCTGCCGTTGTCAATTAGCAGGTCATCAAGGGTATTTATTGAATAGGATAGGTAATTAATCTTTCCCTTATCCTCAAGAAAAACCACAGAAATATCTTGATTGTTGTAAACATAAGTGTCGGTATTTTCAAATGTTATTGTTTTTCCTTCCTCGTAACCGTTTGCTTTGAGTAGCTCCGTCAACTCCTCTTTTGATTTATTATAATACTTTTCCTGTGTTACAAGGTCAAAGGCATTTTCCCTTAATCTTTCATTCTCACTTATTGTATCTTCAATTCTCAAATATGCAAAGGCTGTTGCTCCTACCATTATTACAAGGTTAACTGCAAGGATAACGGCAACTGCCTTTTCGACTATCTTAAAAGGTTTCCAAAAATTCTTTGTCACCTTCATTCGCTGGTGGCGGTGTATTCCTATGTAAACAAATATTAAGTAGATAAGTAATAAACTAAAGACTATCCACTGGGTGATTTCATAGTAACCCTTTAATTCTGACTGTACTATGGAATGGGTGAAAATATTATCGGTGTAATACCCTAAACCCCTGCCTATTATAGTGATGTATGAATACAGGAAAGGAAATATAAATTTGCCGGATAATAAAAATGATACACAGGGTACAAGAAGTATTGCTATCTTTAGGTTTTTGTCCTTTCGTGCAATGTGGATACCTAAACAAATTAGAATAAAAATCCCTGTTGCAATGAAATCGTAAACAATGTTGTGGTCTACCGAATATTGTTCTGCACCATACATAAAGTGTATGTGGTAATCTGTTAAATCAATAATAATCCTTGCTATGATAAATAGTATTATAGCTACAAAAACAACCACAGTCTTTGCATCCTTGTACCACTTTGGACTGTGTAGTGAGTTAAGGGTGACGGAAATATCCTCAGCACTACCCATATCCTCTGTTGCCTTTCTTTCCGCTTCATCCTCTGTGTAGCCGATTTCCACATAATAATCAATTTTTTCACTTAGGTGGCTTTCAAGCTCCGCCCTGATTTGCTCCTTTGCGTTTTTGTCTTTTATTGTACCGCAAACCTCATTAATAAACCTATTGTCCATAATGTACCCCTATACCTCGGAAATATATACATAGATTATCTATGTATTTATGTTACCACATATTTTCCTTCCTGTCAATAGGGAAAAGGCACATCGAAAGATGTGCCTAAGATTTCCGAAAAACCGCAGATTAATGCGTTTTTTTGTTTGTTATTTAATTTTGCTCTTGATAAAATATTCTCATAAAATTAACTATGCTTTGAAACATAGTTATATTTCAGCTTAGTTTCAATTAAGTCCACAGCCTCCATTACCTTGTTGTATTTCAGGTATTTTATTTTGTAGTACTGTCTTTTGTTTGAATAGATATAAATTTTTATGTGGGCTGTTTTGTACATTCGCTGAAATGGGCTTTGATATACATTTACATACTGGATTTTGTCGTAGGGGATGTATGTCCTTGTTATGTTAAGTCGGTAGAAGTAGTCAATTCGCACCGCCTTGTCGCAAATTGTTATTGAGCTTTTTGAACTCCTCAACATTCTTTTCTTCATGGCAAAAAACCTTGACTACCTTCTGGCCGTTCATCATCTCTTCAATATAGCCGTTGACCTTGCCGAGGTCATTTTGCTGAGCAACAAAGTATTTACCGCTGAGCCCCGCTAATTTCTTTGCGCAGAACATCATCAGCACAACCATAACAAGCGACA
>JAXESA010000266.1:0-4836 GCA_034116205.1 Ruminococcus sp.
GGTTGTCACCGACAGTCAAGCTTTTGAAAAGGCGGACAAGGCAACTCCAAAGGACATATACCTTACATCATTTTCGATTCTAATGGCAAGGTTCAAAGGTTTTCTTGAAACTGCGGTAAAGGGAGCAAGCAAAATTTCAAAGCTGAAAAATGGCGATAGGGTTTTGATTGCAGAGGGATGTACCCATCACCGCCAGTGTGAAGACATAGGAAGTGTAAAAATTCCAAAGTGGGTCAGTGAATATACAAACAAAAATTTGGAGATTTCCCTTGTAAGCGGAACAGAATATCCCGAGGATTTATCACCTTATAGTCTTGTAATTCATTGTGGAGGCTGTATGCTGAACACACGGGAAATGCAGTACAGAATGAGCCACACCATAGAACAAGGCATACCCTTCACCAACTACGGAACAGCCATCGCATACCTCCATGGGATTTTAGAAAGAAGTATTGAATTTATCCCCGAGGTTAAGGATATTTTGGATTAAAAATAATAGGATATAGAAAAACAGCGTATCATTTTGTTGATACGCTGTTTTTTGTTTTTTAGTTTTTATTACTTAGCTATGTGGTTTTGCGTCCTTTGAAAATAGCTTTTCAAGGAGTTTTGAATTTACCTTTCCGTCATCCTCAAGGTTGTTTGCCTTTTGGAATTTTTTGATGGCGGCTATGGTCAGGTCGCCGAGGTAGCCTGTAATATAGTGTTTATCTATGTAGCCAAGGTGGGAAAGCCTTTGTTGCATTGCCTTGATGTACTTGTTCTCCTTGTCCTTTTTCATAGAATCTATGGCGGACTCAGTAAAGTTTACATTGTATTTTGACTGCAATTCATATTTTGTCTGTGATGTTAAGGTTGTTGTCTGAACCGCTGTACCAGTGCTTTGGATTGTTGATGTGGTATTTTCGGATTTTGAATTATCTGCAGCAGAGGAGGCAACAGTCGATGTGGTTGATTTAGTTGTATATACTGTTGTTTCTGTTCCTCTGTTTTTAATGATTTGGTCTGCCTTTGCCACAGCATCCTTGTCATACAGAGATATGATTTTCCTTATATTTTTAACAGCTGTTGTGCCTTGTAGCTTTAGGTTGTCCTTATCAAGCCTTAAATTTCCGCCCTTGGATAAAAATTTGCACTTTTGCACAACGGAACGATTTTTTATGTTTTTATATGTGTTTTTGTCGTAGATGAGGAAATCGGGGTTAAACTCGGCAATTTCTCCGATTGAAACAGTTGGGTTGCCCAAAGAACCTCTGATAACCCTTGTACCGCTGTAATTAAGGATAGTGTTGTACCAGCTTTCTTCAATAACGGTGGCGATTGGACCTGTTCCGCTGACATACATCATAAACTTTTGACTGTTCTTTCTCTTTGACTGGTCTTTGTATGTACCCAGATACTTAAAAAGAAGTTCACAGGCACTTTCAGCCTTTTCTTTTCCTTCTTTGCCCTGGAGAATTGAGCCGATTGATGCGTATGTAGTTTTTACATCATCCTTAGTATTGCCGTAGTGAAACTGAACAACCTTGATGTCCTTATTCTCCAGCTTTTTGATTGTGCCGTCGGAAATATTGTCGTCAGCCAGCAAAACGGTTGCACCGCTTTTTACAATCTTGTCCACATCCGGGTCAATGTTATTTCCACATTTTTCGGTATCCTTATAGCTTTCTGTAAGCACCTGGTTGCTTACAAGAGTCACCTTGGTGTTGTAGCCTATGCAGTCAATAATATCTGCCACATTTGGGCTTACAACTGCAACTTTCTCGGGACTTTCCTCAAATGTTGTGTTTCCTATTGTGATAGGATAGTCACCGTCGCTATTTGTACATCCGTATGTACAAAACAGTACAGAAAAAATAAGTAGTGTGCAAATAGTAGTTTTGAGTATCCTCATTTTATACCTCTTGTCTTACAGTAATGACTTTATGAATTGCTGTGCTGTTCTTGGAGAACGAGTTGTCCTTTGAGTTGCAAACTTTTCTGCCTCAAGATGGAGTGTTTCTTGGTCAAGTTCTATGCCATGGGCTTTTGCTAGCTCATCTACAATGTGTAGGAACTTCTTTTTGTCAGGAACAAAGTAGCCGATGGAAAGACCGAATCTGTCTGAAAGTGAAAGAGTTTCCTGCATATTATCACGGCGGTTGACTTCGGAACATTCCCTGTCCTCAAAGTTTTCCTTAACAAGATGACGACGGTTGCTTGTGGCGTAAATGAGAGCGTTGTGTGGGAGAGACGCAACTCCACCCTCCAGAACAGCCTTTAGGCTGGTGTAGCACTCGTCCTGCCTTTGGAAAGAAAGGTCGTCAATGAAAATTATAAACTTCATTGGAACAGACGCTATTGTATCTACAAGCAGAGGGAACTCCATAAGCCTTTCCTTTGGCATTTCAACAATACGCAAACCGTCGTTTCTGTATTCGTTCACAACAGCCTTGACGGTTGTACTTTTACCTGTTCCCATATCACCGTACAGTAGGCAGTTATTTGCCCGCTTGCCCTGTATAAAGGCTTTGGTGTTTTCAATAACCTGATTGCGCTGATATTCATAGTCAACCAAATCTGCAAGGCGAACAGGGTCAGCATTTATAATTGGCTGAATACCACCCTCACGCCATACAAATGACTTGTACCTTGCAAACATACCGCAACCGTTGATTCGGTGAAATTTAATTATGTTATCAAGTGTACCGTCAAAGTCTTTGAATTCCTTTGCAGGCTCACCGCATTTCCACCTTGGAAGTGTAGGGAGAATATCCTCTATTTCATCTTTAAATTTATAGTCGTTAATAATGTCGTCAGGAGTTATCTGTGACGCAAAGAGTATTGCCTGAATATCCCTTACAACAGCCTGTTTTTCTTCCTGTGACATATCCTTTACCCTGTTGGCGGTTGCTGTTTTGGTAAAATAGTTTTCGTCAAAAAGAGCAGCCTCTGTCAGATTGTAGTACAGACGGTCTGAGCAGTTTCTGTCGCACAGCAGACGGTAGAAGTCACCGTATGCGTTAAGAAAATCCTCAGGTCTTTTATCTATTGACAAGATTAGCCTGTAAAGTGCCTTTGGTACACTCCTTGTTAAAATCCCTTTGTATATAGAAAGGGATGATAATAAAAGTGACGCTTTTTTTGTTTTGTTCATTTAATTCCCTTATTTCTTTTTGTTCTTGCTAACTTATACAATATTCTACTCCTTTTGTGCTTTGTAGTCAAATAAATAACCTTGCAAAAAAGAAAATATAAAAAAATTTAAAAAATTTTGAAAAAGGGGTTGATTTTTCTGATACAAGGTGGTATAATCCTTATTGTTGTTTGAGAGAACAACAAACTGAATAAGTTGGTGTTGATGACGCTGAGGGTCCACCTGTTCCCATCCCGAACACAGAAGTTAAGCTCAGTAGTGCCGAAGATACTTGGCTGGCGACGGCCCGGAAAAATAGGAAGATGCCAACATTAAAAAGTGTCCATCCAATAGGGTGGTCATTTTTATTTTGTTCAGATTTATATACCGGATAGACAAACAATAATGGCATCGCCAAAAGCGATGCCATTTTTTGTATTTATTTTTTGTATCTACAAACCCAAAATGTTTGTTGCAATAATAAAGTAAACAGCAAGGCTTACTGCATCAACAATAGTTGTGATGAATGGGGACGCCATAACCGCAGGGTCAAATCCCAATTTGTTTGCAAGCATAGGAAGACAACAACCGATTATCTTTGCCACCACAACTGTGATTGCAAGGGTGAGGCAAACGATTATTGCCACAGGGATTGTAACATCTGTATTTCCAAGTAGAAGTCTGTCAACAAGCATTACCTTTAGGAATGCGACAGCGGAAAGTGCAATTCCACAAAGGCAGGCAACACGGACTTCTTTCCATATTACCTTTAGTATATCTTTAAACTGAATTTCGTTAAGTGACAGTGCACGGATAACTGTTACTGAGGATTGGCTACCTGTGTTACCGCCTGTGTCCATCAGCATTGGGATAAATGCTGTCAGCACAACGGAGGAAGCCAAAGCACTTTCAAAGGAGCTGATTATCATTCCTGTAAATGTTGCGGAAATCATAAGGAGTAAAAGCCAGGGAATACGGCTTTTCCATGTTTCAAAAATACCAATTTTAAGGTAAGGGGTGTCGGTGTTTGGGGTGATAGCCGCCATTTTCTGAATATCTTCTGTTGCCTCTTCCTGCATAACATCAACAGCGTCATCGACGGTAACAATACCTACAAGACGGTTTTCTTTATCAACAACAGGAAGTGCAAGGAAGTCGTACTTTTTAATTATTTCGGCAACCTCTTCCTGGTCGGTAAGGGTAGTTACTGAAATAACATTGGTGTCCATAATATCGCACACCTTGGTGTCGTCGTCAGCAAGGAGCAGGTCTTTTATGGTGATAATTCCCCTAAGCTTGCTTAAATTGTCGGCAACATAACAGGTGTAGATTGTTTCTTTGTCAACACCAGTTCGTCTGATTCGCTTGATTGCTTCTTCGGCTGTCATATCAGGGCGAAGAATTACAAGCTCGGTTGTCATAATTGAACCGGCTGAATCCTCTGGGAATTTCAGCAACATATTGATTTGTTTTCTGTCCTCAGGGGTGCTTTGGCGAAGAATTCGCTTAACCACATTGGCAGGCATTTCTTCAATCATATCAACCACATCGTCAAGGAACATATCGTCCAAAACTTCCTTAAGCTCAGTGTCGCTTAGGGAATGGATGAGAAATTCCTGCGTTTCTTCGTCCATTTCAACAAAGGCATCGGCAGCGGTGTCCTTTGGGAGAAGTCTGTAAAGCACAGGCATTTTTTCGTTTTGGATTTCTTCAAAAATTGC
>JAXESA010000267.1:0-4970 GCA_034116205.1 Ruminococcus sp.
GCTGCCTTTGTTGCTGCAAGAGCATCCTCAATGCGGAGCTTCTTTTCCTTCATTTCGATTTCTGTTGCAGCGCCAACCTTGATAACTGCAACACCGCCTGCAAGCTTTGCAAGTCTTTCCTGGAGCTTTTCCTTGTCGAACTCAGATGTTGTTGTTTCAATCTGTGAACGGATTTGATTAACTCTGTCCTTGATAGCCTGTGGGTCACCTGCACCGTCAACAATGATTGTATTTTCCTTGTCAACCTTAACCTGACGAGCTGTGCCAAGCTGGTCAACTGTGCAGTCCTTTAGCTCAAGACCAAGGTCGGATGTGATTACCTGACCGCCTGTAAGGGTTGCAATATCCTGGAGCATTTCTTTTCTTCTGTCACCAAAGCCGGGAGCTTTAACTGCAACACAGGTGAATGTGCCACGGAGCTTGTTGAGAACCAGAGTTGTGAGAGCCTCGCCCTCTACATCCTCGGCAATGATAAGGAGCTTTCTGCCTGACTGAACAATCTGTTCAAGAAGAGGGAGAATTTCCTGTGTTGTTGAAATCTTTTTATCTGTAATAAGGATAAGGCAGTCGTCAAGCTCTGCAACCATCTTATCTGTATCTGTTACCATATAAGGTGCGATGTAGCCTCTGTCGAACATCATACCCTCAACAACCTCGGAATATGTTTCGGCTGTTTTGGACTCTTCAACTGTGATAACACCGTCTGTTGAAACCTTTTCCATTGCCTCTGCAATAAGGTTACCGATGAATGGGTCTGCGGAAGAGATTGTTGCAACTCTTGCAATATCCTCTGTGCCTGCAACCTCTTTTGAATTTTCCTTTAATGTTTCAACAGCTTTGTCAACAGCCTTTTTGATACCGTTTTTAAGTACCATTGGGTTTGCACCTGCTGTAACATTCTTCATACCCTCACGGATAAGTGCCTGTGCAAGGAGAGTTGCTGTTGTTGTACCGTCACCGGCAACATCGTTTGTCTTTGTGGAAACTTCCTTTACAAGCTGTGCGCCCATATTCTCAAATGGGTCATCAAGCTCGATTTCCTTAGCGATTGTAACACCGTCGTTTGTGATGAGTGGTGCGCCAAACTTTTTGTCAAGAACTACATTTCTGCCCTTTGGGCCAAGTGTGATTTTTACTGTGTCGGCGAGCTGGTCAATACCGGACATTAGAGCCTTTCTTGCGTCTTCGCCATAAAGCATTTGCTTTGCCATTTCAAATTACCTCTTTTCTTATTCAACTATTGCAAGAATATCTGACTGAGAAACGATTGTGTATTCTTCCCCGTCAAGCTTGATTTCTGTACCGCTGTACTTGGAGGTAACAACCTTGTCGCCCTCTTTTACAGTCATTTCTACCTTTTCACCGTCAACTACTCCGCCCGGACCTACTGCAACTACTGTTGCAAAGGATGGCTTTTCCTGTGCTGATGCTGAAAGTACAATTCCGGAAGCAGTTGTTTGCTCTGCCTCTTCGATTTTGACAACTACCTTGTCAGCTAATGGTTTAATAGTCATAATATTTTTCCTCCTTCGAGTGTGATTGTAGTAATTAGCACTCTCTTTCTTCGAGTGCTAATGTTATTGTAGCACTAACTTATATGCTCGTCAAGTATAATTTTGAAAAATTTTCAAATTATTATTCCGTAATCTTGAAAAGCTGAAAAATAATATACATTTTACTTTTTGAAGTACATAAATGCCTGGCATTTTAGCATACCGTTGTAAAGCTTTCTCCTTTTGTCCGCTTTTCTGCCAAAGATTTTTTCAAATTCATCGTCAGGAGATATTATAGTATAACTCCAACCGTCTTTTTTGGCGAATTTTTGCCCCATAATTTTATAAAGCTCACGAGCCTTGTCAATGTCAAGTAGTCTTTCACCGTAGGGTGGGTTTGTAATTACCGTTCCACGAGGGAAATCGTGGGTAAAATCCTTAATATTCCTTTGCTGAAAAGTGATTCTGTCATCTACCCCTGCTTTATGGGCATTTTCTCTTGCAATATTTAGGGCATCTCTGTCAATATCGTAACCAAAGGCTTTGAAGTTACAGTCCTTATTTATTTGGGATTTTGCTCTTTCCCTTTCCTCTTCCCATACTTCCTTTGGAATTTGGCTCCAGTTTTCGGATACAAAACCTCTGTTAAGTCCCGGTGCAATATTCAAAGCCTTTAGTGCGCTTTCAATAAGGATTGTACCGCTGCCGCACATTGGGTCAATTACTGTGTGGTTTTTTCTAACCATTGAAAGCTCGGATAAAACAGACGCCAAGGTTTCTTTTATAGGTGCATCATTGGAATTTTCTCTGTAACCTCTTTTATAAAGACCAACACCTGTGGTGTCTATCATTATTGACACTCTATCTTTCAGAATTAAAAACTGAATTTGATGAAGTTCACCCTCTTCGGAAAGCCATTCCTTACCGTAGGATGATGAAAGGGATTTTGCCACAGACTTTTTGATTATTTTCTGACAATCTGGCACAGACATAAGCTGACTGGAAAGGCAGGTGCCTTTTACAGGGAATTTATGGTTTTCACCGATATAGTCCGCCCAAGTAATCTTTGAAACACCGTCAAAAAGCTCCTGAAAGCTTTTTGCATAGAAAGTATCAACAAGGATAAGGATTCTTTCTGCATAACTTGAGCAGATATTTGCCCTTGCAAGGATGTTGCTATCCCCTTTAAACAAAACTCTTCCGTTTTCGGCGGTGACATCATTTGCACCCATAAATTTAAGTTCGTTTGCCACAAGTCCCTCTACTCCAAGCAAGCAAGTGGCAACCATTGAAAATTCTTTTTTCATAAAAACTCCAAAAAATATAGAGGCTTTTGGGAGCCTCTATATGTTAAATGTGTTAAATTATTTGATTATTATAGTGTTTATTCCTCAGGCTCAAGAAGTCCGTAGGTGTCGCCCTTGCGCTTATAGACAACATTTGTTTCGTTGGTATCAGCATTGATAAACACGAAGAAATCATGGTTAAGCATATTCATCTGGAGAATTGCCTCCTCAACTGAAATAGGCTTTACAGGGATTGTCTTATAACGAATGTCAAACTCTTCCTCATCCTCAATATCTTCATCAGGGAGAATTGCAGTAAAGTCAGCTGTGTTGTCCCTTAGACGACGAGAAAGACGAGTTTTGTTCTTGCGCATCTGTCTTGCGATGATGTCAACAACCTTATCAAGTGCATCATTCATCTCGTCCTGTGTATCCTCTGCTCTGCAAACTACTCCGTTGTCCTTGATTGTAACTTCAACTGTCTGACGGTTTTTATAAAGTGTAACAACAACAGAGGCTGTTGCATCCTCTGAAAAAATCTTATTAAACTTGGAAAGCTTTTTTTCGCAAAGTTCTTTAAAATTATCCTTTAGGTTAACTTTTCTGGCTGTGTAGGTTATTTTCATTAAAATTCCTCCAGTATTTATTTATTACGGCCACCCCTACGGGAATAACCGCGACTTTCATTCCCACGCTTCAAGTCAGACATTTTGTCCTCAGAAGTCTTTTTAAATTTGCTCATCATATCTTCAAATGAGCTGTTTTCGTTCTTGTTGTTCTCCCACTGAAAATCACCGGGAGATGTAACCTTTGGAGCTGGCACATATGGCTTGCGGGGTCTTTTTTGTTTTGGCTTTGGTGCAGGCTTTTCAAGATTTGCTTTGATTGATAAAGAAATCTTGTCGTTATCAATTGAAATAACCTTAACAGTTACTTCATCCCCAACCTTGATTGCGTCGTTAATGTCGTTTACATATTCATGAGAAATTTCTGAAATATGCACCATTCCCGATTTGTTCTCCGGCAAAGCTACAAAAGCACCAAACTTCATTACTCCTGTTACTTTGCCTGTTAATACACTACCTACTTCCAGAGCCATATTCTACCCCTTGTTCCATTTCCATCAGTCTCCTGATATATTTACAAAAACTCTTTCTCCGGCGTGAAGATAACCATCTTCCTTAGCCTTTTTTTCAATATAATCTTCGTTTTCCTTGTCGGAAAGATTATATATGTCTGTTAATTCATTGTTTTTTATTTCTTGTACAGAAATTTTATTGTTAAGTGCATCAAGTTCATTCTGTTTTTTATCTATTTGAGAAAACTGAGAAACCAGCACATACACCGCATATACTGCAAAAACCACAACGGCAGTAATGAGAAGAAAACGATATTTTTTCTTTTTCTTTTTAGGTGTAACTTCCTTAACAACACTATTGCTGTCAGAAACAACGATATCTTCAGCGCTTATATTGTTTCGTCTTTTCATTCTTACAACCTTTTTTGAAAAAAATAATTCTTTTTGTTTTTACACCTAAATTATACACTAAATACGCAAAAGATTTCAATAGTTTTGTTATAAGTTTTTTGAAAAAAAGATAAATTTTTTGAAGAATTGCACTAAATATTGAAAATATCTTAATAAATAGCACAAGAGATAGTTTCCCTAAAGTAAATCTCAGAGCAAGTGCGCCGGCCGCCATACCAATTAACATATAAATTCTTGGTTTACCGAAATTATAAGCAAGTGAAAATAGAAAAACAATTATCGCACATAGTGCCATAAACAAAATATCAAGAAGAATAATAACAAATTTATGGTCCCTAAAAATATATCTCAAAAAACGGTTGATGTCATAAAGGACAAAAATCAACACTCCCCACAATAGGGAAATAAGAAAAACTGTTGGGTGAAAGGTTTGATACAGCTCCATTACCTTAACAGCCTTTTGATAAAACCTTTATCTGTTGTTTCCTTTATGTACTGGAGGGAATTCACCTTGCCATCAACATTGACCTCTCCGCTTTCAAGGTTTAGCTTGTTCACATGGAGGGACTCCCCTTTGATTACAAGAGATGAACTTTCCAGTGTAAGAACCACACTCTCCTCTGTGAAAGCGTTAACATCCCTTACCCCTGTTACCAATAGCTCTTTTCTGTCTTTTAGAATAATTTGATTTTCAGGCATAAC
>JAXESA010000268.1:0-3497 GCA_034116205.1 Ruminococcus sp.
TGTATGCCACAGACAAGATTTGTTCTTAAAAAGGCTTTGGCTCTCAAGAAAAAGCCACTTGTTGTTCTAAATAAAATCGACAGAGAGGGTGCTCGCCCCGAAGAGGTTGTGGACGAGGTTCTTGACTTATTCATAGAGCTTGGCGCAGACGACGACCAGCTTGAATTTCCTGTTGTTTATTGCTCTGCAAAGGCTGGGTACGCATCCCTTGACCATAACGAAAAGGGTACAGATATGCTCCCACTTTTCAAGAGTATTGTAGATGAAATCCCCGCTCCACAGGGTGACCCTGACGGTGGACTTCAAATTCTTATTTCCAACATTGATTATGACGATTATGTAGGCAGAATCGGTGTTGGCAGAGTAGAAAGGGGTACTGTAAAGTCCGGCCAGGGTGCTGTACTTTGCGGTATTGACGGAAGTCGTAAAAATGTAAAAATTCAAAAGCTCTACGAGTATGAGGGTCTTAACAGAGTTGAAACAGATGAAGCAACCTATGGTGACCTCATCTGCATCAGCGGTGTTGGTACAATCAATATCGGCGAAACACTCTGTTCCTATGATTGTGTAGAGCCTTTGCCATTTGTCAAGATTGACGAGCCTACAGTAACAATGAACTTCATTGTAAACAATTCCCCATTTGCAGGACGAGAGGGTAAATTTGTAACATCAAGAAATCTCCGTGACAGATTGTTTAAGGAAATAGAAACAAATGTTGCCCTAAAGGTAGAGGAAACAGACTCAGCCGATACATTCAAGGTGTCAGGCAGAGGTGAACTTCACCTTTCAATCCTTATTGAAACTATGAGAAGACAGGGCTATGAATTCCAAGTTTCCCGTCCACAGGTTATTACAAAGGAAATTGACGGTGTTCTGTGCGAGCCTGTTGAGGTTCTTATGATAGAAGTACCGGATGAATATGTTGGTGCAGTAATGGAAAAGCTGGGTTCACGAAAGGCTGAACTTGTTAATATGGACACCAACGGTAGCGGTACAACACACATTGAGTTCCGAATTCCATCCCGTGGACTTATGGGTTATAGACCTGAATTTTTAACAGACACAAACGGAAACGGTATTATGAACCATGTCTTTGACTCTTATGAGCCTTGGAAGGGCGAAATCATCACAAGACATCAAGGCTCCCTTATTGCTTGGGAAACAGGTGATACAGTAGCATACGGACTTAATGCCGCACAGGAGAGAGGACGACTCTTTGTCGGAGCCGGTGTTCCTGTTTATGAGGGTATGATTGTTGGTGCTTCTCCAAAGGCAGAGGATTTGACAGTAAATGTCTGTAAGAAAAAGCATATGACAAATACCCGTGCATCAGGCTCCGACGATGCCCTCAAGCTTACTCCACCATCAATTATGTCACTTGAACAGTGCCTTGAATTTATTGGCGACGATGAGCTTGTTGAGGTTACTCCTGAAAATATCCGTATGAGAAAGACAATTCTTTCCCGTGAACAGAGAATGAAAAATCAGAATCGTAAAAAATAATGAATTTTGTTATTCTTGATTTAGAGTGGAATGCTTCATACAGCAAAAAGGACAAGCGTTTCTATAATGAAATTATCGAATACGGTGCAGTAAAAACTGATGAAAACCTTAATATAATTGACACCTTTTCAATGCTGATAAAACCCCAAATCGGAAAAAAGCTGAACTCCCGAATAAAGGAGCTAACTCATATTACTAATGAGGAGCTGGAAACATCTCACAACACTTTTCAAAAAGTTTCCGCCTGCTTTGAAGATTTTTTGGGTGACGCAGTTTTGCTCACTTGGGGTACAAGCGACATCCACGCCCTAATGGAAAATTACGGCTACTACAATAAGGACAATCACCCCTCATTCCTAAAGTACTACTGCGACTTACAACTGTACTGCGAATTTGCCCTTGATAAGCACGACAAGGGCAAACAGATGGGACTTTCCACCTGTGCAGAATTGCTGAATATCGACAGCGACGAGCTTACCCTACACCGTGCATTGACAGATGCAGAACTTAGCTTTTTGTGCTTTAAAAAGCTGTATGACGGGGAAAAAATAGGGAAGTACATCAGGAAGTGCGACGACGAGTTTTATCGTAAAATCACCTTTAGAACCTGCTATATAACCGACATAAACAATCCCCTTATTGACAAATCAGAAATGAACTTTGACTGTCCAAAATGTAATCATAAGGCAAAAAGAAAAACAAAGTGGACAGTAAAAAACCGTTCTTTCCGTGCAAACTTCCTATGCGAAAACTGTGGACACGAGTTTATGGGCAGAATTGTTTATAAACTAAGGTACGAGGGACTAAAGATAAACAAAAGAGCAATCCCAATCCCTCCGCCAAAGGAAAACGAGGAAGAAATCCCAAAAGTAAAAACGAATAAAGATTAGTAACTACCCGAGAAAGTCAATAGCTTTCTTGGGTATATTGTTATAAAACGACCTTTGTGTAAAGAGTGACCGCATTTCCCCTCCCGACAGCCTTCCTTGTGTAAAGGGAGGCTGTCTGTCACTCAAATTGCCTACTCCTGTTATTTCTACGAAATAAATATCCATTTTCTACCCCCAAATTCCCCTATATTCATCATATTTTCAACACTACCCTTGACAAAACCTCATTAAAATAGTAAATTAAAAGGGTACAATTTATTGGGAGGTATTACAATGAAAAAAGTATTAGCACTTGCTATCACAGTAGTATTAATGGCTGCTTGCTTCGTAGGTTGCGGTAGCTCAAGCGACTCAAAAGATGGCGGTAAAATTGAAACAGTAACAGAGGGCAAGCTCACAATGGCAACAAATGCCGAGTTCCCACCATATGAGTATTATGAGGGTGAAAAGGTTGTTGGCATTGATGCCGAGGTTGCAGAGAAGATTGCAGAAAAGCTTGGTCTTGAGCTTGAAATAAAAGATGTTTCCTTTGACTCCATCATTCCGGGTGTTCAAAGCGGAAAGTACGATATGGGTATGGCAGGTATGACTGTAACAGACGAAAGAAAGAGAAGCGTTAATTTCTCCGATTCCTATGCAACAGGCATCCAGTCAGTTATCGTTAAGGAAGATTCCAAGATTGCTTCAATCGACGACCTCAAGGGCAAAAAGATTGGTGTTCAGACAGCAACAACCGGCGACATCTACGCTTCTGACGATTACGGCGAAGATAATGTTAAGAGATACGAAAACGGTGCTGCTGCAGTTGCCGCTCTTACAGCTAACAAGGTTGACTGCGTAATTATTGATAATGAGCCTGCAAAGTCATATGTTGAGGCTAACAAGGGTCTAAAAATTCTTGACACAGAGTATGCAGTTGAGGACTATGCAATCTGCTTCTCTAAGGACAGCGAGGAGCTTCAAAAGAAGGTAAACGATGCCCTTAATGAGCTTAAGAAAGATGGTTCAATTCAGAAAATAGTTGATAAGTATATCAACGCAGATTAATTATTTATACTAAGGCAATGTGGCTGTTGCAAAAAATTAATTTGCGACAGCCTTTAC
>JAXESA010000269.1:0-13601 GCA_034116205.1 Ruminococcus sp.
CTTTCCTGAAAATAATTTGATTTCTTCAAAATCAATTCTAAAATGACTTTTTAATTTTATTCATTACATTTTCATCAATGGCAAAAATATGCTCCTCACTTGGGAATACACCGTTCTTAACCTCTCTATCATATTCCTCAAAGGCCTGTTGCATAATATTTCCAACCTTGGCATAGTGCTTTACAAACTTGGGAACATAGTCGCTGAACATACCAAGCATATCCTGATAAACAAGCACCTGACCGTCTGTTCCCTTACCGGCGCCGATTCCTATTGTGGGTATTGTCAGTTTTTTGGAGATATATTCCGCCAAATCTGCCGGTACACATTCAATTACTACGGCGAATGCCCCTGCCTTTTCTACTGCAAGTGCATCTTCAACTATTTTTTTGGCATTTTCGATATCCTTGCCCTGAACCTTAAAACCGCCAAAGGCATTTACACTTTGAGGTGTCATACCAATATGAGCCATAACAGGAATACCGGCACTTGTGATTTTTCTAATCTGACTGCAAACCTCTTTGCCACCCTCCAGCTTAACGGCATTTGCCCTTGCCTCTTTCATCAGTCTGCCGGCATTTTCAAGTGCCTGTTCATCGGAAATTTGATAGGACATAAAGGGCATATCAATTACCACCATAGCATTTTTACAAGCTCTTGAAACTGCACTGCCAAAGGTAATCATATCCTCCATTGTAACGGAAACGGTGTCCTCATAGCCAAGCATTACATTACCAAGGCTGTCCCCCACCAAAATCGCATTAACACCTGAGTTATCCACCAGTTTTGCTGTGGAGTAATCGTAGGAGGTGAGCATTGAAATTTTCTCGTTATTCTTCTTCATTTGGGCAAAGGTTGCCACGGTGTTCTTCTTCATATTCTTTTCCTTTCAATATTATTACAAGTAAAAAAGCCACCAACTATTTGAACATAAACCTTAGCATAGACTTATGGTAAATAGCGGATGGACCGAACATATCACAGCACTGTGTCATTAAGCACTTAGAAAATCCCCTCTCAATAACACTACTACAATTACAGATTAAATTCATAATATCACCTTTACAGGTGATGGCCAGTCCTATTCCTTGCGGATATAAGCTATAATCGGCATAAAAAAATCTTTATTTGGTACCGTTTACATATGATAATACAGTCCACAGATATAATATAACACTATAAAAACAAAATGTAAAGATGGGAAAAAATAAAAGGGACTGACAACCCAGCCCCTTAAAAATCAAGATTTAATTATTTGTTGAAGATTGACATAATGTCATAGAAAGTGTCGTCCTCGTCGTCATCCTGAGGCTTTACTTCTTTCTTAGTAGTTGTTTTAGCATCTTTTAGTGCCGGTTTTTTGTCATTAGAAACACTTGTGTCATCTCCGTTGAAACCGGTTGCAATAACTGTAACACTGATTTCGTCCTCCATATTTTCGTCGATAACAGCACCCCAGATGATGTTGGCATCTTCAGACGCCTTGTTGGAAATCATTGTTGAAGCGGTATCAATATCCTCAAGTGAAATATCGGCAGAAGCTGTAACATTAATGATAACGCCCTTTGCACCGTCGATAGCTGTTTCCAAAAGTGGAGAAGAAATAGCCTGTTCTGCTGCAAGAGTAGCCTTGTCCTTACCTGAAGCCTTACCAATACCCATATGAGCATATCCGGCATTCTTCATAATTGCTGTAACATCAGCAAAGTCAAGGTTAACAAGACCGGGAACAAGGATAAGGTCAGAAATACTCTGAACACCTTGGCGGAGAACATCATCGGCAATGCTGAAAGCATTTCTCAATGTGATGGACTGGTCGCTGAAATATTTTAATCTTTCGTTAGGAACAATAATCAATGAGTCAACAGATGTTGCAAGTTCCTGGATACCCTGCTCAGCCTGAGCCATTCTCTTTTTACCTTCAAAAGCAAA
Organism: Ruminococcus sp.; assembly: GCA_034116205.1. Classification (GTDB taxonomy): domain Bacteria; phylum Bacillota; class Clostridia; order Oscillospirales; family Acutalibacteraceae; genus Ruminococcoides. Next base: position 1,933 of record JAXESA010000269.1, read on the forward strand.
AGGCTTTGTTACAACTGCAACTGTGAGAATACCCATCTCCTTTGCAATACTTGCAACAACAGGAGCTGCACCGGTACCTGTGCCACCGCCCATACCGGCAGTAACGAATACCATATCTGTATCTTTTAAGAGAGCTGCAATTTCTTCCTTGGATTCCTCAGCAGCCTGCTGACCGATTTGTGGAAGAGAACCTGCACCCTTACCTCTTGTGATTTTCTCACCTATTTGAACCTTTTTATCAGCCTTGGAGAACTGAAGAACATGTTCATCTGTGTTAACTGCGATAAATTCAACATTCTGTACCTCGGTAGCCACCATTCGGTTAATGGCATTTCCGCCGCCGCCACCGACACCTATAACTTTAATAACAGGCAAATAATTCATTGGTTCATTTTCTAACTCAAAAGCCATTTTACTTCCTCCTTGCAACCTTATATCTGAAAACAGTCTAATATTTTTATACAATATCTAATGTATAGGTTAACATAATTACACGAAAAAATCAAGTAATTTTCGTGTTTATATTAAAATTCCAGAAGCACATCTATATATGGTGTTTACCTTGATTTTTTAGACAAAATACACCGTTATTCATCGCCCTTTTACTGCACTGCTCCGCCTTGGTCGGTGTAGCCATTAGGGTATGCATATGCATTTGGGTCTGCGTATGCGTTGGGGTCTGCGTATGCGTTGGGGTCTGCGTATGCATTGGGGTCTGCGTATGCGTTAGGGTCTGCGTATGCATTGGGGTCTGCGTATGCGTTGGGGTCTGCGTATGCGTTGGGGTCTGCATATGCATTTGGATCTGCATAGTAACCCTGTACCGGTGCTGTTGTTTCAGTTTGGATATTGTCAGATACCGAGGTTACAATAGACTTTTCGTTAAAGTAACTTTTCTTTGTCTCCTTACACTGACTTACATCAAGGGTTCCCTCAATAATTCCTGTATTGTTAGGATCAAGTTTTTCCGTAATAATGGAATTTGCTGTTCTCACCTTATAATCAATATCCTCCGGAACACCCAACTTTACAACCACTCTGTTGTCATAGGTAAAGGTTAAATTTGCTTTATCCGAAACATTTATTTCTGTCAGCTTATCCAGTCCACATTTATCAACGCTTTCAACAATAGTTTCAAGCGCTGTGGACATACTTTCATCGCTGTATTCCACATAAGTTCCGGGGACATTGGACTTCAGCGTAAGTCCCTTTACAAGTGGCAAATCTGATATTTTCTTTTCGGAATTCTTGAGAATTCTTCCTTCTTTTGAAACAACACAAAAATCTTTTTTTGCATATTTCACCATATAGCTTGCTTTGCCCTCGGTAATTTCTATAACAATTTTGTCGGGGAATCCAAAGGATACATCAGCCTGTGCAATATATGGAAAGGAATTAATTATATTTTTCGCAGCCACTTGTTTATCTGCTAAAAAGATGTTTTCTCCCTCTTTAATTCCGCAAGCATTTATTATATCCTGCTTGTCATATCTTGTTTTTCCACTAACCTCGTACTGGGCAGTTTTGAAAAATACGGTGAGAGAAAGGGTTATGCCCAACACAACCACAACGCCCACAATCGCCGCATATGTAAATATCTTTAAACTGCGGCGAGTGGTATGGCTTGAAGATGTAGGCTTTTTCTTTTTTCTTGATTTATTATCATAGAATTCATACTCATACACTCCGCTACCTGCCACATTTTTTCCCAGAAAATCCTGATTATTGTTGCCGGTACTAACTTTTTTATTTGATACAGGGGGCTTTCTGTTAGAAGAATTAATCTTTTTCTTCATCTTGCCACGAGGCTGATTTTTAGGGGGAGCAGGCCTTGAAACATCGTAGTAACTGCGAGATTTTTCAACCTCTCTTTGAGGATTGATAAAGTCAATATCATCATATCTATCTGTCTTTTTGACAGGCTTCTTTTTAGGTTTTGTTTTTGCTCTTTTATCCCTTGACTTTCTCTCATCATCAAGGATTATTCTGCTTGATTTTTTGCTATTTTTCGTCTTTTTCTTAGCCATTTTCACACCCCTTCCATTTAAACTTTCTTTATATCTGCACCCAATTCCGTAAGTGTTACTTCAAGATTTTCGTAACCTCTTTCAAGAAACTTTATTCCGTCAATTTCTGTTGTTCCCTCTGCCCTTAGGGAAGCCACCACAAGAGAGGCCGCACCCCTTAGTTCCTTTGCCGACACTTTTGTACCAAAAAGACTATCCACGCCTTCAACCACAGCAACCTTGTTGGCAACCTTGATGTTTGCACCAAGCCTTGTCAGCTCTTCTACATGGCGATATCGACTTTCAAATATATTTTCCACAAACACAGTAGTTCCCTGCGCCACAGTTGCAACGGACATCATGACTGCCTGTGCGTCTGTGGGGAAGCCGGGATAAGGCATAGTTCTTGCATATTTAAAGCTTTTTAGCCTTTGTGGACAGACAAGGTGAAGATTTCCGTCCCTTATTGATAATGTACATCCCAACTCCTCAAACAGTGGTATAATTGCCTCAATATGACTTGTAATAATCCCTTTTAAGAGAACATCGCCACCTGTTACTGCACCACACGCCATAAGTGTTGCGGTAACAATTCTGTCGGGAATAATAGTGTGTACACAGGCACTTAGCTTTTCAACACCGTAGATAATAATTGTGCTTTCGCCGGCACCGTAAATTTCGGCACCGCACTTTACAAGATAGTCACACAAATCAATAATCTCCGGCTCACGGGCGGCATTTGCTATTATCGTAGTTCCCTTAGCAAGCACAGCTGCAAGGATTATATTTTCCGTTGCACCCACACTTGGGAATGGCAAAACAATCTTTGCCCCGTGGAGAGTATCCTTTACTTTACAGGATATACACCCAAACCTTTCGTCAATAGAAACACCCATTTTCCTAAGTGAATCAAGGTGCAAGTCAATAGGTCTTGGGCCTAATTCACATCCTCCGGGAAAGTACAGCTCTGCTCTACCTGTTCGGGCAATTATTGCACCTAAAAACACCACGGAGGAACGCATTTTTCTCATCAAATTTTCGGGTATATCATATTTGTTCATACCTTTGCTATCAACAACAACGGTGTGATTGTGCATTTTTGCACTACACCCTAAATAACGCAAAATTCTTATTGCGGCATCTATGTCACTGATTTGAGGACAACAATGGAGGACGCTTTCGTCCCCTGTTAGCAAGGTTGCGGACAATATTGGTAAGGCACTGTTTTTTGCACCTTGAACATCCACCTGTCCCTTGATTTTTTTACCGCCCTCAACTATCAGCTTAGACACAAACAACACCCTTTACAAAATAATGAAACCATTGCTTCATATTTTATGACGGGAATTGATAATTGTGATATTCATTACACTATGAAAGAACGCCTTTAATTATTTCGTAAATTCTTTCGTTTGCGTCAACAATAGCCATTTTTCTGGCGTTGTGACTGTATTCTTCAAGCACCTCTTTGCTTTCAAGGAGCTTATCAACCTTTTGGATAAGAATCCGTGGTGTAAGGTCCTTTTCTTCAATTATTTCGGCTGCTTTTTTGTTCACCAAAGCCATAGCGTTGTGGTACTGGTGATTTTCTGCAACATTTGGTGATGGAATGAGCACCGCAGGCTTGCCCTGTGCCTGAATTTCAGACAAGGTAATCGCTCCTGCTCTTGAAATAACCACATCAGCAGCTGCAAGACAAGTTGCCATATTATTTATATATTCTCTTATATCAAGGTTCGGACATTTTTCTATATCCACACCCTTTTCCTTAACAAGGTCAGGGAACCACTTTCCGTACTGACCATAGGCGTGAATGTGCTGATATTTTCCGTCCTTACCACTGCGAGCAATAAGGTCAGCAAGATTTTCATTAATTTTCCTTGCACCAAGAGAACCGCCGAAAGAAAGCACAACAGGTCTTTCGTCAAGATTCAGCTCTCTCCTTGCCTGCTCTCTGTCGGCAGACAAAATTTCCTGTCTGACAGGGTTTCCTGTTACAACAAAGTCCAGGTCGCTGTCCAAATGCTTTTTTGCATCGGGGACAGCTAACATAACCTTTTTGGCAAGCTTAGAAAGCATTTTTGTTGTAACCCCGGGGTAGGCGTTCTGTTCGTGAATAATGATTGGAACACCCATCTTTGCCGCTGTACGAAGAACAGGACCGCTGACGTAGCCACCTGTACCAACAGCTAAATCAGGCTGGAACTCTTTGATAATCTTTTTTGATGCCACAGATGAGGTGAACATTCTTTTGACCGTTGCTATGTTGTGACCAACAGCCTTTACCCCAAAGCTCCTTCTAAAACCGCTTATCACAATGGACTTAAATTCAAATCCCGCATCAGGAACAAGCCTTTCTTCCATACCGCCTTTGTTACCTACAAAGAGTATTTCTGCATCGGGATTTTGTTTTTTTACATAACCTGCAATAGATAAAGCAGGGTTGATGTGGCCCGCTGTTCCGCCACCAGCAAAAAGAATCCTCATTTTTTCACCTCATTATGCTTTTTCAATATTGGAATGTCGTGAAATAGAAAGCACAACACCCATCTGTGCCAAAAGAACTACCAGTGAGCTACCCCCGTAGGAGAAAAAGGGTAAGCTGATGCCTGTGTTTGGCAACCAGTCAGTAATAACAAATATATTAAGAATAACCTGTATTCCGATTTGAGAAGTAAGACCTATTCCAAGAAGTCTGCCGAAACGGTCGGGAGCACGAAGAGAAAGGGAAATCCCTCTCCATACAAGAACAGCAAAAATAAGCAAAATCACAATAGCTCCCACCAGTCCAAGCTCCTCACAAACGATAGCAAAGATAAAGTCGTTTTGCGGTTCAGGGAGATATAGATACTTTTGTCTTGAGTTGCCAAGTCCCAATCCGAAAAATCCTCCGGAGCCTATGGCATACAAGCTGTTTCTTGTCTGCCATGTGGTCTGCCACATTTTTTCATTGGTATATTCAAGCGCCTGACCCCAGCCTTCCATTCTGGTCATAGCATATGACAAAATTCCTGTTGCCCAAGCAATCAAAAATGCTACAACTGCAGCTATACCGGCAACAATAAGCCAACTTGTCTTTATGCCGGCAAGGAAGAGCATTGTAATAGTGAGCAAAAGCACAATAACTATGCCTGAGTAGTGAGGTTCAAGGATAAGCAAAAGGGCTGTGCTGACAAACACCACCAAGGCAGGCATTACACCATATTTTATTGTGTTCATTTTTTCATAGTATAAACTTCCCCAGTGGGCAAGGAAAAGAACTATTGCAAACTTGGAAAACTCCGATGCCTGAATACCGTATCCACCAACACCAATCCATCGGTGGACTCCCTGTTCTGACGGAAGCACAAGCACCAGAATAAGAGCAAAATATGAAAGTCCCAGAAAAACATACGCCATTTTATGAAGTATGTGATAGTCTATGTAGGAAATACCCATCATTGCTGTTACACCAATGACAGCAAACAAAATCTGCCTTTTCAAGAAATAAAAGCTATCACCGTTGTTGTAGTACGCAACAGGATAAGAAGCAGAAAACATCATTATAAGACCGATGACAAGAAGCACCAAAATTGTAATCAGAAACGGTAGGTCAATCCCCATACCAATAGAAAAAAGGCCAAAGCGTTTTTTTCTTGCTTTTGGAGGAGTGTTTGAGTTAACTTTGCCTCTTCTTCTGTTATAATTTTGTGAGGCACGCTGTCGTTCTGACGACATTCTTCTCAAAGTTTGTGATGACATTATGCTCCTCCTTTCTACCTAATAAAAATTATATGATAACTCAAAGTCCCAAGAGAACTAAAGCTGTAACAATTACACCTACAACTACTGTAAAGGAGCTGAAAACAACAACAATCTTTGTTTCGCTCCATCCGCATTTTTCGAAATGATGGTGAATAGGGCTCATTTTGAAAAGTCTTTTTCCGTGAGTAAGTTTAAAGTATGTTACCTGCACAATAACAGACAACATTTCAATGATATATACCAAAGCCATTGGAATAAGGATTACAGGCATATTCATTGTAAATGCCATGGCACAAACAGCACCACCTAAAAACAGTGAACCTGTGTCCCCCATAAACACCTTTGCAGGGTTAAAGTTCCAAATCAAAAATCCAAGGCATCCACCTGCAACTGCTGAGGAAAGGACAGATGTTGCAGGACTTGACATAATGCTGGCGATAATCATATAGAACAAAGCTACAAAGAAAGTTTCTGAGCCTACCAGACCGTCAATTCCATCTGCAAGGTTTACTGCATTTACTATACCAACAATTACGATAACACACAGTATATAATATATGATTGCAAAGTTTCCAAAGTCAACTGTGCCTAAAAATGGGATATATGTCTTGCTACCGTATCCGAAAAACGCGTTGATAACAACAAATGCAATGGCTATTGCAAACTGAAAGCCTAACTTCTGCTTTGCAGTAAGTCCAAGATTTCTCTTCTTAACAACCTTGATGTAGTCGTCCAGAAAACCTACTGCACCGTACAAGAATGCCATTACCAGGCTTATTACCATCATAAATACTTCCTTGCTAAATGAATATCCTGTTGGCTCATATATGTTTCCGAAAACAGCTAAACAGATTGTGACAACTGCTGTTGCAACAACAATGGCGATAATGAACATAATACCACCCATTGTTGGAGTACCCTCTTTCTTTTTATGCCATGAAGGGCCAATATCCAAAATAGTCTGACCGTATTTAAGTTTGTGCAACGCAGGAATCAAAAATTTTCCTACCGCCGCCGAAATTACAAAGGCTATTATCGCCGCCAAAGCCGCCCATATACCGTTTAACATCAAATTCACCTCATTTAATACTTCTTTTATTTTAACAGATTATTGATTGCCTCAATAACCTTTTTCACCTGAATTTTTCCTGCAATAAAGGCAGATGCTACCGCTACAACAGAGGGAATGGAAATATCCCGTTTTTTACTCACAAAAATTCTGCCCATTTCTGCACCGCAAAGCAATTCAAAACATCTTTGTGTTTCTCTGTCCTGAATATTAAGTCCCACAACATCTGCACTTTGATTCACAGTTGAATATGTGAGCTTTTCATCACCGCTATACATCTGGTTAGACGCAGGCAATACCAAGGCACAACTACTGTCAACCTGATAATACTTATCATCAAGCACAAGGGTCACAGGCTGTTTAATTTCAAGGGAATATCTACTTACACAGTTTTTCGCAAGATTTTCTATCGCCTTGATTGCGGGGGACTCACCCCTGATTACAATTTTATTATTCAAAATTCACTATCCTCTCGTCAGTCCGCAATACCTGTTTGTGCCGCAAATGTTACCGTCACCACAGTACCCTCGCTTACCTTTGAGCCCTCCGGCAAACTCTGCTGTGTTGACAAAGCATCACTTGTGGTAGAAGCGCCCTTTACCGAAACATTAAGTCCATAAGACGCTGCTATATTGTTCACATCACTAAGACTGTATCCAACGAGATTTGGAACTTCAACAGTTTCCGATGCTGATGATTTGTCTGTGTAAAGCACAACTGTTCCTCCGTTTGGCACAGAAGAACCAGCCTCGGGAACCTGGGCTATAACCTTTTCTCCTGTTCCCTTTATTACAGCCACCATATTATCACTCTGCACCTGCTGTTCGGCCTCGCTAGGAGTAAGACCAACATATGTTCCTGCAACGCTGTCTATGTTATCCTTTTCTTCATCTGTATATTCTGTTTCAACTTCAAGGTAAGGGAGAACCTCCTCCATAATAGATGAAAATACAGGTGCTGCAACTATTGAACCATAGTAAGAACCACCCACAGGGGTATCAAAGAACATAAGCATTGCATATTTTGGGTCATCGGCAGGGGTGTATCCAAGGAATGAGGCGATATAATCTTCCTCACCGTCATCATTGGAATCTACCTTTTTTTCAGATGTACCTGTTTTACCGGCTACCCTATAACCGGCAACATATCCCGCCTTTACTCCGCCTTGTGCGGAGTTTCTCTCAAGTATTCCGTTAAGAATTTCCGATACCTCGCCGGAAATTACCTTTCTCTTAACCTTTGTATCAAAGTTCTTAATAACATTTCCATCACTGTCCTGAATCTGCTTAACAACATGAGGCTGAACAAGATCTCCGCCGTTAGCAACAGCAGCAACAGCCGTTATCATCTGGATAGGTGTGATTGAGAAGTTCTGACCAAAGGATGCAACAGCTAAGTCTGTTACAAGCATTGAGCCATCCTGCGAAAAGAATATATCGTCACTTTCGCCGGGCAGGTCAATACCTGTAAGTTCTGAAAAACCAAATGCCTGATAGTATTCCCAGAACTTTTCTGCACCTATCTTTGCACCAATCTGCATAAATGCAGGGTTACAGGAGTTTATAATTGCCTGTTCAAAGGTTTGTGTTCCGTGACCGTTTCTTTCATGACAATGGATTTCCTTGTCACCAACGGTCATTACACCCGAACAATAGAATGAACTGTCTGTGGAGATTACGCCCTCCTCAAGTCCCATAGAAGATGTTATTATCTTAAATACAGAACCGGGATAATATGTGTCGGAAATTGCCTTGTTTCTCCACTGCTTAGCCAAAGCCTCGCTGTAAGCCTTGTTTTTCTTTTTTTCATCTGTAATGGCATTAATCTCTTTTTTAAGTTCACCGTCTGCAATGGTGTAAGGCTCGTTAAGGTCATATCCCCCAACAGTTGCCATAGCTATAATTTCGCCTGTGTTAACATCCATCATTACAGCACAACCACGGTTATATACATTAAAGTCCTGTATATTTTGTGCCATATACTTTTCGCAAATAGCCTGAACAGTTTCGTCTATTGTAAGGACAATATTATTACCGTCCTCTGCTTCTATATTCTGTTCATACTCAAAGGGCATATCCGCACCCCTTGAATTTCTTGCAGACACAAGCCTACCCTTTGTGCCTGAAAGGTACTTGTTGTACTGATATTCAACACCCTCCAAGCCCTGGTCATCCTCACCTGTAAATCCTATTACAGATGATGCAAGCTCGTTATATGGATAATACCTTTTGTAATCATCAAGCAAATCAATTACATTTTTAATTCCATACTTTTCTTCTATTTTATCCTGAAGTTTCAGTATTTGTTCTCTTTCTTCACTTTCAATTTTTCTCTTAACATTTACATAGTAGGAATTTTGCTTTGTTTCTTCAAGCACATCCTCATATTTAAGGTCAAGAATTTTTGCAAGTCGCTCTGCTACATATTCCCTTTGTTCATCATTTTCAAAATAAGCAGGTGCCATTACCACCCTCCACACAGATGCACTCTGAGCAAGGGGTTTCCCGTTTCTGTCATAAATTGTACCTCGTTTTGCCGAGATTTCCGTATCGTGAAGCTGTTGTTCAACAGCCTTTTGGCTAAGTTCTTCGCCCTTGACAACCTGCAAAAATGCTATACGACATATTGTCGCACCAAAACCAATTAATAAAAGAGCAGTGAGCAATATTGCCGTTCTGCGACTAAGTGTTTGGTTTGCACCCGGCTTAGGTTTTGACATTTTATCTGCTCCTTTCTTTTCAATAAATACGGAAAAAGAGTTAAGATTCACCTAATCTCAACTCTTGTTACCCTCTATAATCTTATTACATAACCGTCGCACTTATGACCACAGAGAGGATATTGCGTCTGCAATGGTGTCAAAGATACTCTTATCGGTATCAGACACAACCTCTGCTTTATCTCCGCTGGAAAGATCCACAAATTCCTTTTGACTGTTGGAAGCCTTGTACATTCCAAGCTTGTCCTGAGCATACTCCTCCACAATAGCAGTTGTGTACTTGGCATCCACCTTCATCTGCATCTGGGTGTACTCACTTTGACTGTTTTCCAGTTTCTCCTGAGCATCAGCTATATTCTGATTTAACTCGGTAAGCTGAACCTGCCCACAGATGATTGTAGCAACAACAGCAACAACAATGGCAGAAAGGGCAAATCCAACAGCTAATTTCAGAGGATTGTGCTTGCGTCGTCTTATCTGTTCAATTTTTCTGCGTGGCATCTTAACTACATTGTTCTTCTTTTTGGGAGCATACTTACCACTATGAGAAATATCCCTTGCGGTGCTATCCGTATCAAAGAACGATATATCATAAGCGTTACTGTCTTTTACAAATGTCATACTAAACTTCACCTAAAATAACTTCTATACGAAAGAGACAACAATCTACATATTGTGATATATAGGCTCGTTATCTTGCTAATAATTCATTTTGAGAAAAATATAAAAATACTATATATATTGACTTGCAACTATTTTGTAACACAATAGGTTGTGTTTTTGTAACTTTGATTACGTTACTGAAATATTTTACTACATATAGTGTGATTTGTCCAGTCAAATAATACAAAATTGTCATTTTACATAAATTTTTTCGCAAATTCTCAGCTTTGCACTTCGACTTCTGGCGTTATTTTCCAATTCGGAATTTTCAGCCTCTATCGGCTTGCGATTTACAAGCTTTGCCCTTGGTGAATTTCCACAAACGCACACCGGAAAGTCCTTTGGACAGGTACAACCCTGACACCATGACGCCATTTTTTTCTTTACAATTCTATCCTCTAAGGAGTGAAAAGTAATTACTGCAAGCCTTCCGCCAACACTAAGCATATCAAAGGCATCATCCAGTCCTTTTTCAAGCTGGGTTAGTTCACCGTTTACTTCTATTCTCAATGCCTGAAAGGTTTTTCTTGCGGGGTGACCCTCTCTCCTTACCTTTTGAGGTACGCTGGACTTTATTATCTCCGCAAGCTGAAGAGTTGACACTATTTTCTCCTCTTGTCTTGCGTTTACGATTCCCCTTGCTATGGAGGGTGCGTATTTGTCCTCTCCATAACGAAAGATTATATCTCTAAGCTCTTCATAGCTAAGGTTGTTAACAAGGTCAGCAGCTGTTGTTCCGCTCTGACTCATTCTCATATCAAGAGGGGCATCCTTGTGAAAGCTAAATCCCCTTGAATCGGTATCAAGCTGATGTGAGCTTACACCTATATCCAATAGAACTCCATCAACTTGGTTTACACCCCTATCGTTTAAAAGGGACTTCATATCACCAAAGCAACCTTTTATGACTATGGAGTTAGGCTCGTTCTTGAACCTTTCCGTCACAGTTCTTATTGCGTCGGGGTCCCTATCTATAGAAAACAGCTTACCGCACTTTAAATGTTTAAGGATTTCTGCTGAATGACCCCCACCGCCTGCTGTGCCATCAACATAAACTCCGTTTTCTTTAATATTAAGACCCTCTATACACTCGTTGAGCAACACCGGAATATGTTTGAAACTCATACGGAATTAAATCCTTAACAACTGGAGAGCATCGTCCAGGTCTTTCTTCTTTTCGTCAATAAACTGGTCAAACCGTGCCTTGTTCCAGACCTCAATTCTTGTATCCATACCAACAACAACAGCCTCACCCTCAATGGCACTGTCCTCACGCAATTTTTGGGGTAGCTGGATTCTGCCCTGCGAGTTAGGACTTACCAGGGTAGCGGCAGACAACAGAACATATTGGAGTGCCATTGCACTCTTAGCCGGAAGTTCACGGATTTGATCCTTTAGGCGGTTAAATTCCTCAACAGACATAATCTGAATATTGTTGGAAAAGCCGTTGGTAACATAAAATTCCTCA
>JAXESA010000270.1:0-3450 GCA_034116205.1 Ruminococcus sp.
TTAAAACTAATTTTAAAGAATGTAAAACTGTACAAGATTATTTAGATAATGGTTTAAATGAAGATAGTTTATCAGATGAAATAAAACAATTAGATAAGAATAAAAAGTTGGCAACTAAAGAAAAAAGGTTATTTGATTCAGTAGATGAAATATATGAATTTGATGAATCGGAAGAAGTATGGGTAGAAAATCCTGGTGGTATTCCTCAGAATGTACTGAGTAAATTGCCAAAATATTTGCTTATACCGGCACAAGATAAGGAGGATGAGATAACAGGATCATCAGGAACACTTCAAAAGACCTTAAATGAATTATTTTCTGAAATAAGAGAATCTTCGGAGAATTATAAAGAGGCTCAAAAATATCTGGATAAACTTAGCCGAGAATTGGATCCTGAAGATGCTAGTACTGAAATTTCTAAAATGATTGTGGAACTTAATGATATTGTGTCGGAAATTTTTCCTGGTACAGGAATTACAACATCAGCCAATTTGAGCGATGCAGATAGCGTAATAAAGCCAACTTTCCATATAGAAATGAATAGTAATATTGCGACACCTGCCAATTTACAGGGAACAGGACTTATCAGATCTACAGTATTTGCATTATTAAGATATAAAAGTTTAAGAGATAATCGAAAAAATAAATCTGAAACAAGACCTTTAATTATTGGCTTTGAGGAACCTGAAATTTATTTGCACCCAAATGCTATTAATAAAATGAGAGACACTATATATAATTTGGCTGAAAATGCTAATAATCAAATTGTTTGTACAACACATTCGCCGTATATGATTGACATTAGCAAAAAGCCATCTCAAGTACTCAACAGTTTATGGACTACTATAAAGGATGATATGTCGGAAGATGGAAAAGCTGAAGTAGTTGAATCTATGCCATTTAATGTTACGGATGAATTTATAAAACTCCAAGAAGATTCAAAAGAGAATATAAAAATGATTTTAAAAATTGATGAGTCAATTGCCAGATGTTTTTTTGTCAAAAAGGTTTTGGTCGTAGAGGGTGACACTGAACAAGTGGTCTTGACTGAAACAATAAGCAGAATGCCAGATGAACTAAAGAATCAAATATTGTCGGATTGGCATATAGTAAGGGCTCGTGGTAAAGCTGCAATTATTCCTTTAGTTAAATATTTAAAAGCTATGACAATAGATATTTATGTTATACATGATGGTGACTTTGAAACCGATGGTGCAGAGCGTTTTAATGAACCTATAAGAAATGCCTTAAATGATGATGATAAATTAGTTGTGTTACAAAATTGTATTGAGGATGTTTTAGGATATAGTGCTCCAAAATCTGATAAACCATTTGCAGCATATAAACATATACAAGAAAATTGGACAGACTGGAGTAGTATACCTGAATTATGGAGAAAATCTGTTGAAAAAATATTTATTTGTGGCAAAACAATAAAATGTCAAACACACACAGATGATACTTGAGACCTATACAATCGTTTTTATGTGGTTATTCCCTACACTCGCCAGAGCGCATGACTGTTAATCATGATGTCACTGGTTCGAGCCCAGTTGGGGGAGCCACAAAAGAGTAGCGAAAGCTACTCTTTTTCTTTTGTGTTCATCATTTCAGTGCAAGCGGGCTTGGAAAGCCCGTAAAGAAAATGCTCAGTTGGAGCGTTTTTAGGGCGGTGGATTGCAGTAAGTTTACCAAAGACAACACACCATAAGTTTCAAGACAGGTGCGTTATCCTTATATATTCGTAAGTTAGCAAAGCCAAAGCAAGTATTGAAACTACCTGGATTTTCTCTACATTTTAGTAATTATTTTTGATTATATTTTATTGTATTGATTAATCGGAAAGGACAAGTCATTTACCTTGTTTTTCATTAATTAATATGATATATTAGATCTATGTAGTCCAACAGTTAATAATTATAAGGTGGAATGTGTAGAGGAGCATTAATATGAATAGAACATTAGTATTTTTTGTATCACTTACAATAGTTATTCTTTCATTGTGTGCGTGTACTACTCTTGAAGACCGTATTATTGGAACTCCAATGTTGAAAGTAATACTAAAACAGTCTTATGAAGAAGATGATAAGCAATTTTTCTATATAGTTGATGATAAAGGGCATGCAGAAAAAACAGATCCTTTCACATCTGACGAAAATGCAACTACATTTTACGCTGATACAGGCTCAGATTTTTATTGTGATATTGTGGATGGTAAAGTTATAAATACACTAACAGGGACAAAAGGTAAGGATGAACAAGGAAACTCTATTACGGCAGATGAAACCACTGCAGAAATTATGGAGGTAGCCACAAATACTATTGATCATGATATGTATGAATTTTCTGTATGGTGTAGTAAAGGCAAATATTTTGTCTTTGTAAAGTTGAATGTTAATTGGCAGGATCCATGTGTACTGTATTTTTATGACACAGCCAAAAAAGAGCTAACAGAATTATATAGTTGGGATAGCAGAGATTTGGTGGGTATTTCAACTGACATAAAATGAGATACTATTACAACAGAAAAATCTTGGTTTTTGATGTGTATTAAGGCTCTTTGTCAAAAGTTAGGGTAAACCCGTAAATATGGTTTAGTTACTGACAAATCCTCAAGAAAGGTGTTAAATAGAGATTGTAAAAGTATAGATAATTACAGTGCAGACGATATTATGTTTTTTGCTGACAAGATAAACAATCTTCCAAGAAAGATATTAAACTATCACACTCCGGAAGAACTTTTTGAAAAACAACTCGACCTCATTTATACAGTTTAAAACATTTCACAACATTCTTTTACAAGAAATTTGCTTACTATTGCAATTTGATATTGCAATTTGCGATTAAATAATAATATAAAATCCGATTTTAAATCCCTTTGAATAAGAAGAAAACACCTCTGCCGAATCAGTTTTTGATTCAGACAGAGGTTTTCTATATCCACATTATTCAATTAAAACCAACCGCAACTTCTTTGCAATTACATCTCTTTATCTCCCGACCAAAACAGGCAATGGGATTTAATCAGTAAATATGAAAAGGGAACATATTGCAATTCAATCAAATATACGTTACACCTTTTATTTAGAACGAACGATTTGAATGAAAGGGTCGATTAGGTGGCGAATTATACAGAAGAGCAATGGAAAGCTAAAAAGATTGAGCTTATGGAAAAGTGCTTTAACGGTTTTGCCGAGTTGGGATTTCACGGTACCGGTATTCGTACCCTTGCTAAGCATTGCGGATATAACACATCTATGATTTATACATATTTCAAGGATTTGGACGACCTTATCGTTCAATCCACCGAATACTGTATGAGCAAGGTTGAGGACGATTTTATGGCGAAAGCTCCCACAGATGTAAAGGGTTTGTGGCGGTTCATTGACGAGATACCCTACTGGACGGCAGAAAAACACGGGAAGAAATACCGCCTGATGTATCAGGTGT
>JAXESA010000271.1:0-4847 GCA_034116205.1 Ruminococcus sp.
ATCCACACCCTCCGTGTGGAGGGTGACCCAGATGGCTATGCAGCGGAACTCACAATATAGTGAATTTCAATCCACACCCTCCGTGAGGAGGGTGACTACATAAGTATCTCCTGCCCTGAATGGGAAACATAATTTCAATCCACACCCTCCGTGTGGAGGGTGACAGCAAAAATATACAAGCAAAATTTCCCAAGTAATTCTTCTTTCGTGCACTTAATATAAACTATGAAATGCTTAAGAATACTTTAAGTGGGATTTCGCCATTATATTTCTTTAAATGAATAATTTTTGCGTGCGAATGGTGCAGTAAAACAATGTAAGCTACAAGTTCGCACTAAAACATCAGCACTCCTTCCACATCCAGACTTTCTTTAGTTCCAAAATGTTCAACCTTAGTTTTGTAATTATTTCCTAAATAATAGAACCTAATACTGTCTTCATTTTCATCAATTATTTTTAAAAGTTTATCCTTAACCAAACGGCATTTTGCAGCGTCCATAACGCATTCAAATACTGAATTTTGCACTCGTTGACCATAGTTGCAACATTCCTTGGCAACCTTTCTCAATCTCTTTTTCCCATCAGCTGTATCTGTTCTGACATCATAAGTAATCAATACAAGCATATAGCACCTACTTCCACAAAAAAGGAGGATAACCGTCCAAATCGCCTCGCAAAAACCTTGCAAGCAACAGCGCCTGAACATAGGGTACCATTCCCCATTCCACCTTTTCTTTTAAGAACGGATGTACAATAGTATTTTGCTTTTTCATTTGCCATGACTGAAGAAATTTCTTCTTTCCGTCGTCAGTAAAATATACTGCACCGTTTTCCTTTGTGAAAAAATCATTATTATTTATAATTCTCTTGTTAATAGCTGTAAGAACAAATCTGTCGGCAAAAACCGAACGCAGTTCCTCCATTAAGTCCAGGGATAGTGATGTTCTTCCCGGTCTGTCCTTGTGCATAAATCCCACATAAGGGTCAAGACCAACACTATAAAGAGCCGAGGTGGTCATACCGTTAAGGAGTGAATATGAAAATGAGAGCATTGCGTTTACAGGATCCGTGGGAGGTCTTCGCACACGGACATTAAAGTTAAAATCTTTTTTCTGCTGTAGAATTAAATCATCCAATACAGAAAAATACCGGGATGCCGCTTCACCCTCAACACCCCTGAGTTCTTGGGTGTTTTTGCATTTATCTATGTTACCGATAGATGCCTTTAAATCAACCGACACCTTCTTAAGTTTTTCTACATCAAGGGATGCCGAATAGTCACGGATTGCCCGCTCCACAACACCTCTTGAATTAAACAGTTTGCCTGTCAATATATTTTTTGAAATTTCAGTACATATATTTTCGTCGTCTGAATATCTGTATTGGGTCTTTCTTTAAACTACGTTTCCATTATATGGACCAACAGAATGTGCCAAAAATTTTCCATTGCGAGAAAGGAATGAAATTAAAACGCCTTTTTCTCCGCACTTTCCAAGAAGAGCAGGACTTACTCCCCCATACCCCATAGTAACAATGGACTCAATGTTATGCAGGGGAATTCTTGCGCACTCTGTACCTTTTTCGCTTACAACAACAGTTTCCCCCTCAAGGGAAAGATATTTTTCGTATGAAGTTATGTAAAGGGTGTTAAGTAGTTTTTTCATCAAATATATCCTCTGTATTTCTCTTGAGATAATCCCTGACGCTTTCCACACGAGTAAGCCTTGGAAGGCATATTCCGGCAAGGGAGCAGGCATTGCATTTCTTACTTTTCTTCACCTTTGGGGTATATCTTCTTTCGTACAGCCTGTGCATTTCATCCACAACAGCTATAAGCCTTTGCCGAATTTCATCATCAAAAGGAACCTTTAATCTTCGTCTGGTTTTGCCGTAAAAAATATTGATTTCCTCAATCCTTGTACAAAACATATCCTCAAGGCAATATGCCTGTGCCGCCGCCTGAAGAATATCTGCGTCATCCTCTTTAGGCTCGCCATGCTTGTATTCCACAGGTACTATCTTATATAGTCCGTCATAACCGTTGACAACAGCACCATCCTCTGACTTATGAAATTCCACAACATCACAAACGCCGTTAATGCCCAGTTCCCGTGAAACAACGGGCATTCCACGGGAAATTATCAAGTCCTTCCTCTTCTCGGAAGAAGCATTGTCATGGGCATTTTCGTGCATTATGTTTCCGCTGACAGTAAGGTAGTTTTCTTCCCACTGCTGTTCAATGTGAATAAGCGCCCACTGCCGTCTGCAAAACACAAAATGCTGTATTCCCGAAATACTCAGTAATTGGTCGTCGGTGTAGGTCATCTTACTGTACAGGTAACGCTATGGGGAATTTCCGACTCATCAATTCTTACTTCGTAGTCATCATAACTTCTTGCCACCTTCACATCCTCTTTACGCTTAATTTTGATTGCATCAAAGAGTTTATAAGACGGTACATTGCCAAGTTCACTGTCGTGCTTGAATATCACAAGCTTACGCACAGCCATTTTTCCCCTTGCAGCCGCATGGTCAAACTCAAACATATTGACGATAGAATTCCAAAGGAGTTCAAGGTCGTCCTCTGAAAAGCCTGTCACCTTTCTTGCAAGGTTAGCAGAAACATATCCCTCCGCAACATACAAACCGTAAGGTACGATAAACTTGTTTCCCATGGTGTTGGTATTTTTCTCAGCATCAGCCTCTGTGGTAATAGCACATCTTGTAATAGTTATTTCCTGGGGGAAAATCGGGTCAACGGAACGGGCAAAGCTGAGTTGAACAGGACCTCTCACCTGTCCGCAATTAAGGGACTCCTTAACAAATGTTGTCATAACCGCACCAAAGGTTCTTATGTCGTAAAAGTTTTCGCACATATAATTCCTTAGTTTAATGTCCAGGTCAGGGTTATCCTTCTTCATCTTTTTAATCTGTGCTTTATCCTCTACATTACATTCTTTAAAAGCCTTGTTATCCTTAGTATGTAAAGGTGTACCGCTTTTGATGTAAATGTCGTAACCATGTTCTCCCTCTTTTACAACATCAACATAGTTTCTGATTTTTCGCTTAAGGCATACATCAGTTACTATTCCGTAACCTGTTTCGGGGTCGATTCTCGGCATATTTCCTGCGTCGGGGTCACCGTTTGGATTTCCGTTCTCCACATCAAAGATGATTGCAAACTCGTATCTGTTCTTAATTGCTTCTGACATTTTATTTATCCTCCTTTTTTGTGTATCTCACTTGTGTTTGATGATAGTAGCCTATTTGAAAAGCGCCCTTTTCCTGCATTGACATTCTTGCAGGAAAGCTATCTTCAAATTTTGAAAGAACCTCTGTAATTTCCTTTTGCTTAGCCACACAAAAGCCCGGTTTTTCCGACCTGATTTTTTTGATATGCTTTTGAGCAAGGTCTATCAGGTACGGAAAGACCGCCGCCGGGGTGGAGCTTGCAGAAGAAAAATACTTGTCCTTAATTGTTGTGTTAATACCCGGATTTGCCATTGACTGGATTTCTTCAAGCAATGCAAATAATACTCCCAGATTATAAGCCTTGTTGTCTGTATCATTATTTTTTGACACTGTTAATACCTCCTTATATTCAGGATAATTTCTGACAAGATATGCTTTGATAACAGCTGCCCGTATTGCCGAGCGTTCTGCATTAACACTTCTTTCAGCGTTTATCCTTATCATTATGTTGTTATACAGGGTTGCAGGATACCTATAGCCGTTCAGAATCGAACAAAGATAGTCACCTGCAAGCTGTGGGTTTGCGCTTTTATTTTTTGACTTTTGATTCACAGTTTCCCTGAGGACTTTCCAAACGGGGAAATACGAATTTGATAAAAAGTTTGGAACAGTAATCTCCATATCATCCTGATGCCTTACTGCATTTTTCATAAAGTTTCCGAAGGTGTTTACAAGGAAAAACCTTACCGAAAGTCTTGCGGCATTGGGGGACAATCCTAAGATGTAAAATTTCACATCGGGATTAATGGTAATTGACTCCCATTCCACACTTTTTTCCATTGCAAGTTTTCTTACTGTATCTATCAAATTATCCTGTGTAAGGTCATCGCTGTTTCCGAATAATTTTGCATATATTTGCTGACAACCCTCGTTGTCGTCCTCTGTCCAGCAAACCACTGTTGTGTCACCAAAGGTCGTTACATAATTCACCTGTGAGAGAAGATAGTTCAAGGTTGTTGTGTAGGCAAATGCTGCATATTCACTTACAGGTGAATTCATACCCTGTTTTTTGTCAAAGGATTCAAAGGCGGGAGCGTTAAAGGATACAAGTGATGTTCCCATTGCTTGCCCTCCCCTGACGCCTTTTATTGACGGATGGAGCTTTGCTATTGGCAGATGTTCACCTGTAACAAGGCACATTCCAACGTCGGACTTGTTTTCTCCGTAGTGCTTGTCCCAGCACATACAAATATCATCATACTCGGTTGCAGATTTTCCAAAGGGCATAAAAACAAGGTTTGCACCCTTTTGGAGAATATCACTGATAACACTTTCATTGCACCCTATTGACACAAGGTAACTTTCTATGTTGTCAATATCAATTTTGTCAAAATACAGCTTAATTGCTTTTGAGGCATTTGAATCGTTATCAGCAAGAAGTAAAGCCTACTGCAGAACTTGCCTTTGCCGGTGATGGCAACTTCCTTTGTGGAGAATGGTGTGGTTTTTGTAAGGCAAAACATGAATGTCGTGCCAGAGCTGAAGCTAATCTTCTACTTGCACAGCATGATTTCAAGCTTCCACCGCTGTTGGAAGATACTGAAATTGAAGTCATATTATCTCGTGTAGATGAGCTTGTAGCATGGGCATCCGAT
>JAXESA010000272.1:0-3341 GCA_034116205.1 Ruminococcus sp.
TGTGAAGTCTATATTTATTTTTGGTGTTGCACTTGATATTATAATCTGCCCTCCCCCGTCCGGTGGAGGCTGTCTGTACCCCCAAAAGTGCATACTTCTTCACTATTCACTATTACCTCATAACTAAATTCCCCCTAAACAATAACAGCAAGGCAAAGGGTTTTTTGCAGTATCTTGTATTCCTCTTCCAAATCAGAAAGCGGAAGAGGATTTACCCCTTTACCTATCTCAAAGGTAAATCCCGGGCGGTGAAAACGCTCAATAAACCAGTCCTTTAAACCTCCTCCGTCGGCAATCTCCGGCGGTGTAGAAAGGGTATATCCCGAGGTTTTGCTAAGGAGCCTTGCAATAGTTGGACTATCCTTTGGAGTATGTTCCCCAAAGTCGTAGTAAATTTCCCGGCCTTGACTGTGAAATGCGTAGCATCTTCCAAAGTCGCTACTTATTATGTAGTTCATAATTGATATGGTTTCCGGCTCGGAGGATGGGCTTTTTCCACCGTATCTTGTATTTGACGGAGAGCATATTCCCAAAACCTCCTCTTGGTGGTGAATAACCTCCCAATTTGCAGGAAAGTTGTGATTAAGGTCAACTCCCCTTGCGTTTGCCTGCCAGTTGCAGGTGTGAGGGCAAATATATTCCACAAGCTTTGCGTAACCTTTGGAGCTGGAGAACCCCAAAAGATTTATATCTGTACCGTCAGGGTTCAGGCAGGGCAAAAATGTTACTCCTCGCCTGTTGAGGTAGCGTTTCATCTTAATTCCTGCAACATCACTTCCGTCACGGTAGGAAAGGCACAAATCCCACAAAAAATTGAACAGCAGGTTTATGGTGAGGAATTCACTTCCGTGAACACCTCCCACCATTATTATCCTCTTGCTTTTGTTTCCAATGGTAAACGCCTCAAGGTTTCTGCCAACAAGGCTTTTTCCTATGGTTTCTTTTTTTATAAAGGGAAAAGAATCCATCAGGGTTTTACAAAATTTTTCACGGTTTTCCGTGTAAGGATAAAAATTAAACATTTTCACACCTCGGAGTATTATTATGAATTTAGAAGAAAAAACATTAAAATCAACGAAAGTTTATGACGGATGTCTTTTGAAAATTTATCGGGATGAGGTACTTCTCCCCGATGGAAATACAGCAGTTAGGGAGTACAACAAGCACCCCGGTGCTGTTTGCGTTGTTCCCATTACAAAAGATAACGAAGTATTGATGGTGCGTCAGTTTCGCTATCCATCTCGACAGGTTATGCTTGAAATTCCTGCCGGTAAGCTGGAAAAGGGTGAAACACCCCTTGAAAACTGTAAGCGTGAACTAAAAGAAGAAACCGGTGCCAACGGTTATAGCTTTACAACCCTTGGAAGTTATGTTGGGCTTTGTGCCTATTCGGACGAACTAGTTCATATGTATATGTGCAGAGTTGATGATTGTGGCGAGCAAAGCCTTGACGAGGACGAATTTCTAAATGTTGAAAAAATTCCATTTAATAAAGTTGTAGAAATGGTGCTGAATAACCAAATTGAGGATGGAAAAACTCAGGTGGCAATCCTAAAGGCAAAATACCTTTTGGACAGCGGAAAGATATAGTTTTTCACCTGTCATTACAAGAAAACATTTCGCTTGCCTCACAGCCAGCCTCCCTTGTGTAAAGGTATTCCCTTACTAAGGGAAATGTTAGTAAAACAAAGGCTCCCTCGGAGGAGGTATTCCCTTGCTAAGGGAAATGCCCCATCGGGGCAAAGGGTGTGCCGTTTTCGCCAGAAAAGCTGTCGGCTCTGACGACTGGGGGAGTGAAAAAGTAGTCAATATATCTTTCTTTGTCTTTAGATAACAAGGTTTGAGTCAGAACATAAAACCAAATTATCCTCTAAAGACAAAAAGAGCAAAAGAGAACACTTTTTCCCTCCTTCCACCGCAAGCGGTCCCCCTCCCTCATCTGAGGGAGGCTAAATGTAAACAAAGCCTCCATCGTCAGAGTGAGGCTGTCAGTAATCGTTTAATAAATTATATTTGAGAGTTATTTATGAAAGAACAAAGTAACAAAATAAAAAATATATCTGCGGTGGCTTTGGGTTTCTTTGACGGAATACACCTTGGTCACAGGGCTGTTATCGGAGAGATGGTAAAAACAGCGGAAAAGCAGTGGCTTACCTCCATTGTTTATACATTTGTCGAGAACCCCGCAGCTCTTTTTGGAAGAACGGTGGAAATTCTTACGCCAAATGAGGAACGCCTTAGTATATTAAAAGCAATGGGTGTTCAGCAGGTTGTACAGGATGATTTTAAAAAGATAAAGGATTTAGAACCTGGGGAATTTGTAGAAGAGGTGCTTGTTAAAAGATTTAATGCATCCAAGGTTTTCTGTGGTTTTAACTACCATTTCGGCAGGGGCGGTACAGCGGATTCGGAGGCATTAAAAGAGCTTTGTAGCAGATATAAAATAGATGTAACGGTTGTTGACCCTGTTATTTTTGACGATGCTCCTGTAAGCAGTACAAGAATCAGAAGGTTTATAAAGCAGGGTGACATAATGACTGCAAACCGCCTTTTGGGTCACAGGTTTGGATTTTCCTCTGTAATAGAAGAGGGCAACCACATTGGCAGGCTTATGGAAACTCCTACTATCAATCAAAAACTTCCGGAAAATCTCGCCATTCCCAAGTTCGGGGTATATACCAGCGTTGTCACAGTTGACGGAAAGCAGTATGCCGGGGTTACAAATATAGGTGTAAAGCCTACGGTGGGCGACTATAAACCATTATCTGAAACTTGGCTACCCCTGTACAGCGGAGAAGATTTGTACGGAAAAAATACAGACATTCGCCTTGTGTGTTTTCAGCGTCCGGAGGTTAAGTTCGATTCAATAATCGAACTTCAGTCTGCAATAAAGCAGGACGGAAAAAATGCTCTTGATAATTTAAAGCAATATAATATAGTAACTTCTGATTAATTTAAAATTGACCTACCAAACCTTGCATAATAATTGCTGTGAATTATCTCAAAACCTGCCAAGGGTTAGGGGATATTGAACAAATTATGAACAAGGTTTTACTAACTATTTAACTAAACTTCATATAAAATTATTACCGGTAAAGTTTTTAGATAATATTCACAAAGAAATAAAATTTATTTAGTAATATTGCTAATTGAAAAAAAGACCAATAATTGACTATAATATAAGTGCGTTTAAAGATGCAAAATTTTAAAGGAGGTTTTTCAGAAATGAAAACAAAAAAGATTGTTAGTCTTCTTCTTACAGTTCTGATGGCTTGCTCCGTATTTGCAGGTCTTTCAGTTTCTGCTGAAGATACTACACACACCTACACTGCTGTAGGCGA
>JAXESA010000273.1:0-9655 GCA_034116205.1 Ruminococcus sp.
GGGAAATATCTGTCTTTTCGCTTTCGCCGTACTCAACACCAACGATTGATGAAATATGCTTCATAATGTTCTGCACTGTGTCAACAAGGAACAAATTGTCAACGCCCTGCATTACACATGCAAGTCTTTCAAGTCCCATACCTGTGTCGATATTTGGGTGGTCAAGTGGGGTGTAGTTACCCTTTCCGTCACTGTCGAACTGGGTGAAAACAAGGTTCCAAACCTCCATAAACCTGTCGCAGTCACAGCCCACAGCACAGCCCTCTTTGCCACAGCCGTGTTCTTCTCCACGGTCGTAGTAGATTTCGGAGCAAGGGCCACAGGGACCGCTACCGTGTTCCCAGAAGTTATCCTCCTTGCCAAGGCGAACCACATGGCTCTTTTCAACACCTACCTCCTTAGTCCAGATGTTGTAGGCCTCATCATCATTTTCGTAAATTGAAACATAAAGCTTTTCCTTTGGGATTTCCAGCACCTCTGTAAAGAATTCCCAAGCCCAGGCAGTTGCCTCACGCTTAAAGTAGTCACCAAAGGAGAAGTTACCCAGCATTTCAAAGTATGTTCCGTGGCGGTCGGTGATGCCAACCTCCTCAATATCAGGTGTACGGATACACTTCTGGCAGGTTGTAACCCTCTTTTTAGGTGGAGTTACCTCCCCTGTAAAATACTTTTTCATTGGTGCCATACCGCTGTTAATCAAAAGAAGGCTGTTGTCGTCCTTTGGAATTAATGGGAATGATGGTAGTCTTAAACAACCCTTTGACTCCATAAAGGAAAGGAATTTTTCTCTTAATTCGTTAAGTCCTGTCCACTTCATTATTTTACTCTCCTATCTCATTTATCTTTTACTGAAAAACAAAAAACCTGCCCCTAAGGAAACTAAGTGTTTCCTCAAATTAGGGGCAGGAATATTCCTGTGGTACCACCCTACTTGCAGTATTCTAAAAAATACTACCTCTCGGACTCTTTAACGCAGAGGTACGCCGTATTCATCATACGGAGCTACCAAGGTGGCTCAATAACCTTGCTTTAGGCAGTTGCACCAAACCTGCCCTCTCTGATGGAACAATGATTTAATCAGTGTTCCCTAAAAAGCAAATGCTATATTCTCCTTGGTCATAGCCTTTGACCTATCTTTTTCATTATAATCCACCAAATATAAATTGTCAAGAACGCTTTTTGCGAATTACCGATGAGGGCGGAATTTCCCTATCGGTGGTCATTTTTAGGCTCTCCATTGCGTGGGGAGCGCTCTGTACACTTTCGCCAAACCTGTTTACAAGACCTGTGCAAACAATTGTAAAGGGTATTCCCGAGGGTGGAAGAACATCAAGGGTGTCGCCCACAAAAAACTTGTTTCGCTGGGTAATGCTACTTGTGTTTCCGTCACTTTCTTCACATACAGCAACAACATCGTAATGGCGAATGTATCCACCGTTTGAAGTAACCTGTCCCGGCTCGCCACCCATGTAAAAGCCTGTGTTGTACTCTCTGTGGCTTATTTTTTCAAGCTCTTCCTTTATCCAAGGCTTTAGGGTGTAATTATCCCCCATACTCATATAGTCGTTAAGTGCGTGGCGGTAGGCATTGGTTGTAACAGCGCAGTAATATGCACTCTTTGCCCTGCCCTCAATCTTAAGAGAAGAAATTCCGCTTTTTACAAGCTGGGGAATGTAGTCAATCATACACATATCTCGGCTGTTGTAAAGGTATGTGCCACCGTCTGCCTCCTCAACAGGGAAGAACTGTCCATCCCTGTTTTCCTCATACAGATGGTACTTCCATCTACAGGGCTGAGCGCAGTCCCCACGATTGGCGTCCCTGCCTGTCATATAACTGCTGATAAGACATCTGCCGGAAAATGAAACGCACATTGCACCGTGTACAAAGCACTCAATTTCCAGCTCCTTGGGGATTTTTGCCCTTATATCTGCAATATCATCAAAGGTCATTTCCCTTGCAAGCACAACCCTTGATGCACCCATATTGTACCATGCTGTGGCTGTTTGTGAATTAACAATTCCTGCTTGGGTTGAGATGTGACGTTCAACCTTTGGGGCATACTTTTTCGCAAGCTCAAACACACCTAAATCAGCTATGATAAAGGCGTCAACTCCGATTTCCTGTGCATACATAAGGAAGTCGGGCAAAACCTCAATTTCATTATTACGTGGGAGAGTGTTGATTGTGATGTACAGCTTACTGTCGTAGGAATGAGCCAAATCCACAGCCTGTTTCAGCTCTTCATTATCAAAATTTTTGGATGCAGTACGCATACCAAACTGCTTTCCCGCAAGGTAAACTGCGTCTGCACCGAATTTCAGGGAGTTTCTAAGGCACTCCATATCCCCTGCCGGAGCTAAGATTTCTGGTCTTATCATGATAAATTACCGCTTATAGAAAGATTATACTGGTGTTCATCCATTGTTGTTGCATAGTAGGCTTCGCCTGTGTCAACGTCGTGACAGAAATAGTAGTATTCGGTATCGTTAGGATTGATAGCTGCTTCAATAGCCTCAGCACTTGGGTTACAGATTGGGCCTTTGGGAAGTCCTACAATCTCGTATGTGTCGTAGGTACTCTTGAACTTCTTTCCACCCATTGAGCTTGGCACAGACTTTTTGTCACGGTAAGGGTAGTAAACGGTTGAATCCAGGTTAAGCTTTGCAAAGTCGGAGGCGTTGCCCGATTCAAGTCTGTTTTGAATAACAGAGCTTACATTGTACATATCCTTGGTGTTTGCAGCCTCTGCCTGAATAAGTGAGGCTATTGTCATAATTTGGTCAAAGGTGTAGCCTGTATCAAGGGCTCTGTCTTCAACAGAAACCTTTTTGTCATAACCATCAGCTGTGCTTAGCGTGTTTACATTTTTTGTTGCAAAGTTGCTGAGCATACGACTTACTGTAAGGGATGGGTCTTCATCCTCGTAGAATGTGTAGGTATCGGGATAGAGATAACCCTCAAGCTTGTAGTATCTACCATTTGATGATGACTTACCAATGTCCTTTATAAATTCATAGTCGTCGTCAAATTCATCGCTGTTACACATATCAAGGAAATCCTGCTTATCGGTAGTAACACCGGCCTTTTCAAGCTTTTCTGCAATTTCCACAACGCTCATACCCTCGGTAATCTGTACAGAAACTGACTTTTCGTTGTTGTAAGGACTTTCAAGATAATTTATGATAGCCTCATAGTCAAGATTTGTCTTGAGCTGGAAAGTTCCCCTCTCCATATACTTGTCGGCATTCTTCATATTTGCATAGAATTTGAAGAAGTTTGGCTCTTTGATAATTCCGTTCTTATACAGAATGTCAACAATACCATCCAAATCTGCCTCACGAGGGATTTTAATTGTCACCTCGTTTGCTTCAGGTCTGGAGATTGCCAGCATATCATTAAGTCCTGTTAGAATAAAGCGTGACAAAATCACACCCGCCATAATTACCATAATCAGCCATATGGTTGTAAAAATACGCTTATTCTTCTTGGACTTGCGCTTTTCTCGCTTTTTTGCTTCCTTTTGCTGGCGCTTGTCAACCTTTTTCATATCCTTTTTAATTTCAGCCCTTGTCTTTCCTCCGCTAAAGGAATTAAGCTCCTGGCTCTCGCTCAGGTTTTCCTCTTGTCTTGTGCGTGCTTTTCTACGCTTTGGCTGTTCCTTTTCCGGCTCATATTGACCGTCAAGGACAGAATCGTCAATGTGCATATGGAAAGACGCAACCTTTTTTTGTCTTTCTTCCTTTAGTCTTAATTCACTTTCGTTAAGTTCTCTGTTGTTATTACTCATATTGCACCTTCAATCAGATGTTTCTGGTATATTTCTCTGTGATAAGGACATTTACCTTTTGGTCTGTTTCCTCCACAGGGATATTTAGTTTTACAAGGCTGTGGTAGCAAAGTCCGAAAACCTTGCCCTTGTAGTGGGATATAAACCTGTCGTAATATCCTCGACCGTAGCCTATTCTGCTTCCGTCAGGGCCAAAGCCAAGTCCCGGAGCAACCAGTATGCTTTCTCTAAAGTCAAGAATTCTCTTGCACTTTTTAACATCAGGCTCCATAATTCCAAAGGAGCCAACAGTCAGGTCATCCATACTGTTTATGTAGTAAAAGTCAAGTATTTCACCGTTACACCTTGGCAATCCCACCCTTTTGTTGTTGGCAAGACAGGCGTAGATTATGGGAGTGGTGTCAATCTCGTCACCCTTTGAGGCATAGAGCAGAACAAGGTCTGTGTTGATGTAGTCCTCAGTCATAAGAAATCTTGCACATATTTCCACATCGGCACTGTGCTTTTTATCCTTAGGGATACTCTTCCTCGCATCTTTAAGGGC
Organism: Ruminococcus sp.; assembly: GCA_034116205.1. Lineage (GTDB taxonomy): Bacteria > Bacillota > Clostridia > Oscillospirales > Acutalibacteraceae > Ruminococcoides. The sequence goes on from JAXESA010000273.1 coordinate 4,335, forward strand.
TTTTCTCATATTTTCTTTTTGGGTATTAATATCTGTAACACTTATTTTGGACATTGTATTGAATCGTACACCTTTTTCATAGTTTTTTCGCCTTTTAGGTACTTTAAAAGTGCAAGTCCAAAGTCAATTGCAACACCTGCACCCTTGCCTGTGATAATGTTTTGGCACACACTTACGGACTCACCTGTGTATTTACCCCCATCAAAGGTGTCCTCAAAGCCGGGATAACAGGTGGCAGACTTGCCCTTTAGGTAGCCCTTGTGACCTAAAATTGAGGGTGCGGCACAGATTGCACCTATTAACAGGTTGTTATCATAGGCATATTCAAGAGCAGAATTTACAACACTTGACTTTTCAAGATTGAGTGTTCCCGGCATACCACCCGGGAGAATAACACCCTCAACATCCTTTAATTCAAAGCTGTCACAGTCAATATCAGCACTAACTGTAATATTGGTTCTGCCTGTTACAGCCATTTTGTCAACACCAACAGTTGTAACCTCCACACCGCCTCGGCGGAGAATGTCAACAGGGGATAAAGCCTCAACCTCTTCAAATCCGTCTGCTAAAAATACATAAACCATAGTGTAAATCTCCTTTATAGATTCCTTAGCCCGATATATGCCTCCGGCAGTTTTATATCGGACAAAAATTTAACCATTCCGTCCTCTGCTATATCTTCATCATAAAATATCCTTAAGGATGGTGGATAGCTGAATGTAAACTTTTCTGCCTTTGATTTCTTTAGTAATTCCCCTAAAAGCGTAAATATGTCTTCCTCTTTGCAAAAAAGCTCCGAAACCACACAGTTATTATACTCTTCCTCTGCAACAAGGGCATAGCCACTTTCACTGCAAACAACATAACCACCATTGTTTTTTGTAACTGCAACGGAATACTTCATATAATCTTCAGAAAATTTCAGGGCATTTCCCTTTAGCTCTTCATTCCTAAGGTTATTCATACCCTGCACATTCATAGACATACAAAATCCGGGGTACTCTGCAATTTTCATAAGCTCTTCTCGTAGGAGAGTTTTCGTTTTGCAAAAGCACTTTCTCTCATAGTCAAATCTTTTGTAGTAACCGTAAAGGTGGTCATTTGCAGGATAGAGAAAGGAAAACTTTTCTCTGTAATTAACAGCATCTTTAAGGCTGAAATCTATCAGCTTTCCCATAATTCCTCTGTTGCGGAACTTTTCATCTGTGGCGGCACCGTAAAGGTAATGTGCCTTTTCCCCATTAACCTTACAGGGAATGTGGAAAAGCATTGCAACGGTATCACCGTCATTCTTTGCGGTATATATTCTAAAATTCTTTTTGTTGTGTTTTACAAAAGTTTTGAATCCCAACGCAGTATCGTCAAAGGCACTAATCCACAGCTTTTTAAGGCTGTTGACACAGCTAAGGCTGTCCATTGTGTATTCAATCATCACTTCACCGGCTTTGCGTTATACTTCATCAAAATGGTGTAAGGCTTGTAGGAAAGCTTGCTTTTTCTAAGTCCTTCAAGACCCATATCCTCTTCCCTGTTAATATATTTATAGTCAACAAGACTTTTGGCAAGTTCGTTATTAATCACAGCATAACCCCCGTCAATTACCGACTTTTCAAAGTGAACATCACAGATGTCACCACGGATTTTTGAGGCTATTGTCATTGCAACAGCCTTGTCCTCTGCATAAAGGACACCGCCGAAAAGACCAAGGGAATTAAAGTAAAGGAATGCGTCCTCAATGGCGGGATAGTCGGAGCCAAACTCCTCTCCGTCAATGTCCTCACGGTCGTTGCACCATTTGGCGGCAACAAGTAATGCGTCGGAAAAATTATCTCTGTTTAATGGTACATATTTGTAGTCGGGGTAGCTCCTTAAAAACTGACTGATGTGGTTTCGCTTTCCATGGTACTTTTTTCCGCTTAAATTTGCAAGGTCATCCTGAAGATAGATGTAGTCAGCCTCATCTCTTGTTTCTTCAAAAACAAACCTGTCTTTGAAAAGGCTTTTGATTTCATCAACCATTTTCTCGGTAAGCAGGCCTATTTCAAAGTCCTCTACATTTCTATCCTTTGCGTCAGTCAAAATTTCATTTATCGCCCAAAAAGTGTCATTACCCCCAAAGGGCATTGAGTAACCAACAGGCTTACCGCCATCAAAATAGGCTGTAAAAACATAGTCACCCTTAAAGGCGATTTTTATGTTGTATCTGTCACGCCAAAGGTAGATGTTTGCAAAGGAGCAGTCGCAACCCTGAAAGTCTGACCTTTCAAGGGCTGTTTGATATTTTAATTTGTCATCAATATCAGGTTTTTGGAAATCTAACATAAATAATTAAATCTTACCCTCTACTTTGGAGTAAACCTCGTTTGCAATTTCTTCAATAGTCTTTGGTTCACCATTTTCGGCACACAGTACCACATCCCAATTAAGAGCTTTGGCACAGTAGCTTGATGCCATTCGGCACTTCTTTAGAAAATCCTCATTCTTTTCGTGAATATCCTTTTTGCCCTCGTCACCCTTGTAACGCTTTGACATCAGCTTTTGGCTTACCTCTGTAGGCATATCAAGGTACACAACATAGTCTGCCCTTGGAATACCCAGCTTATTATGTTCAAAATCATTTAGCCAACAGAGAAATTCCTCATATTCACTTTCATTTAACTTGCTAAGCTGATAGATAGCGTTTGATGTGGAGTAGCGGTCACAAAGAAATATTGTGCCATTCTCGTAGTCACATTTCCAGTCCTTTAGGAATGAGGCTACCCTGTCAACAGCATAAAATGCAGATGCCTGATAGGGGTTGACGGAGTCGGGGTTACTACCAAGCTCACCACCAAGGTACATTCTCACAAGTGCTGAGCTTTCACTTTCGTAGCAAGGGAATGTGAGCTTTTTCACATTCTTCCCCTGTTCAAGTAGTTTTTTATACAAAAGGTCGGTTTGGGTAGCCTTTCCGCTACCGTCAAGACCCTCGATAACAATAATTTTACCTGCCATATTTTTCTCTCATTTCTTTCATTTTGCCACAGCTCATTTTACCCTCGGGGCAAGGACCAAACAGACAGGACGGTCCACAGTGCTTAAACAGTGTTGGGGCAACCTTTAAACATTCAAGTAGCATTTGCTCTGCAACCTCACGGATTTCCCACTGTGCTCTGTTACAGCATCTGTGGGCAAAGAAGTTGGAAAGGCTCCTTGCGTTAAAAGTGCAAACAATCTTGGTTGTACAGGCATTTGGAAGAACAAACCTTGCGTCCTCGTTAGCCTTTTTGATAAATGCGTTGCACTTCCCCTTGTTTTCTTCTTTAAAAGAATTAATAATCTGGTCTTTACTACCGGATTGTTCTTCACCCTTGTATTTATTTATATATTTCACAACCAAAGCGTCACGGATTTTTGTGTATGCCTCGCTTTGTATATCAATAACCTCTTTGTATGCATCATATGCCTCGGGGCAGTCCTCAATTTCGGGAGGAGTTACAAACTCAAACCTTGTACCATCTACATACCTCTGTGACTGCTGGCTGTATGAGGCAATTCTATGGCGAACAAGCTGGTGTGAGCAGGCTCTTGAAATACCCTCAATGCCAAAGGTAAAGGAGGCGTGTTCAGTAGGACTTCCGTGTCCCAAATCGCTGAGCATATCAAGGAAAGCGGTAGTTTTCTCCTGTGTAAGACCATCCCTTAAATCCTCAATTCCTGAGGGTGAGTAGCAAAGCTTTGCCGCCATAGCAACAGTCTGCTCGGGCATAGGTGTATGTGTAAGTAATGTAACTTTAACCGCCATTTTATTTTCTCCCTTAAAAACAACTAAATATCAATATGACATACTATCACTTGTACAATATTATACATTATTCATCATTATAACACAATACATTTTTTCTGTAAAGTATTGCAGTATGCACATTGGTTTTAAAAAAATATAAAAAGTTTTCAAATAATTGTCCCATTTTTTTGATTTTATTTGTTGTATATAGTGAAAGGTAAATTGAGGACTAATATAAAAAATGGTATTAAAAGGAGGTAATATCCAATGGTATAAATAATCCCTTTTGTTACATCCAAATATTTACTTGAAAAAGATTAATGATTTGACACAGAGGAGTGTAAATCACGATGAAAAACTACATTATAAAAATAGGAGGTCTCTTAATGAAAAAACTACTCTCTATATTTCTCTCGGCAATAACCATTTTATCTGCCCTTGTGGTTATGCCAAGTGCTTTTGCATCTACACAAAAGCCATATGAGACTACATTCAGTTCAAATGATTCAATATACGGAAATTCCAACGGTACTGTTTACAGACAGGGGGATAAGTTAATTTTTAAGTCACCAAATTCAAAAACAATCACCCTTGACAAGATTACTTACAATCGTAATACCGATTTATATATGAGAGGAAAAACTGTTTTTTACACCGTCTCTAACAGCAACAAATACACCCTCTACAGTATTTCCATAAACGGAAAAAACAAAAAGAAAATTGCTGAAAATATCGGATATTTAATAGGCGGTTATGGCTACGACAGCATAACAAAAAAAGGCAAAGCAATAAATAAAATTGACCAAAAGGGTAAGGTAACCAAGGTTACAACACTACCCTCTGATGTAAGTTATGTTTCAGCCTTTTTCAGCAAGAAGATTTATTTCACATATAAAAACAATCCATCAAAATATTATGTTTATAATTTAAAGACAGGTAAATCTTCTTCCCTTAAAGGCAAAGAAATTAATGCAGGTAAAAACTATTTGTTTTATTTAAACAATAATAATCTTATGAGAATTTATCAAAACGGAAAGAAAGAAAAACTTGAAAAGGATGTTTACCGAATTTATGGTTGTAATGATGGTGCAACAGTCGTTTATTCCAAAAAAGATAAGTCCGGTAAAGAAGTATTTTACAGAAAAACCTCTACTAAAAAGGCAAAAAAGCTATGCACTATTACTGAAATTGAAAAGAAAGTCCTTTCAATCATTAAAAAACCTTTCCCAGATTATGAAACACTTAACGGTGTTGAATGTGCTGTAATCACCAAGAACAATGTTTGCTTTAATGTATCTCATTATGAATTTGAGGACAGTACAGATATGCTGATTACTGTAAATATTAACGGCGGAAAGCTGAAACTTTTTGAAAGAAACAGAACACATCGCATTAATATACTCCGTGCAGTAGGCAGTAATATTTCTTTCTTAGTAACTAATGATGAAGATTACCCTATTAAGTATTCAGTAAAAACACTGAAATAATCTTGATAATATTGTATTTATAGCAAAACCTGCTTTGATTGTAATTTCAAAGCAGGTTATTTTTTATA